>JBIKOF010000198.1:0-4537 GCA_044358205.1 Gammaproteobacteria bacterium
AGAGCGCGTGCACCGGACCGCGAGGCGGTCGCCCCTCCGCGCTTCACGCTGCGCGAGGCGCGCTCCGGAGCATCCCACCCCGCGTCTCTCAAGTCTGAAGCGGTCGTGCAGTGAGATGCCCGCAGCGGGCATCTGTTAGCCCGCGGAGGGCGCTCATTGCGCGGCCGCTCCTGAACAGGGCGCGTGCACCGGGCCGCGAGGCGGTCGCCCCTCCGCGCTTCACGCTGCGCGAGGCGCGCTCCGGAGCATCCCACCCCGCGTCCCTTAAGTCTGAAGCGGTCGTGCAGTGAGATGCCCGCAGCGGGCATCTGTTAGCCCGCGGAGGGCGCTCACTGTGCGGCCGCCACAATCCCGGGCTAGACATCACGCCCGAGGATCGCGAGGCGATTGCCCCTCAGCCGAAGAAGACGTCCCGGGTATGCATGGTATCGAGATACTCGCGCACCGAGACCAGCTTGCCGTCGCGAATGACATGCATGAAGTGGTAGAAGTTGTTGTAGATCTTGCCGTTGGCGTGCGGCCCCCAAGACTCGGCTTCCATCGACACCCGATCGCCCTCTGCAGTCAGCATCTTCGGCGTCACCTTGATGCCCTGGGGGAGGGCGGAGGTAACGTTCCCGAGCAATTCCTTGAACTGCGCCTTGGTGTAGGTCCCGGACAGCTCGAAGGTACCCGCCACCCACCAGGTCGCGTCCTCGGCCATCATCGACAGGGCACTGTTGAAGTCACTTGCCGAGAACGCGGTCCAGAAGTCCGTGACCAGTTTCTTATTGTCTTCGATGCTCATCGTCTCTCCCCACTCAGGCAGCCGCGGCCGCCGCTTTTGGATGGAACGCCTCACCCCGCGCAGCACGGGCCTCTAACCAAGCCGAGGGCTGGAAGCGCGGGCCGTATGCGGCGGCCAACCGCTTGCACTCGGCGACGAAGGCCTCGATGCCCACGGTATCGATGAACGAGAGTGTGCCGCCGGTCCAGGCGGGAAATCCCCAGCCCAGGATGGAGCCGAGGTCTGCATCGGCTGGCGCTTCGATCACGCCCTCTTCCACACACCGCGCGGTTTCGAGCGCCTGGATGTAGAGCAGGCGTTTGCGGACCTCTTCCGGATCCGGCTGGGTAGCCGAAACCGGGAACGCCTCCGCAAGCCCGGCCCAGAGGTGTTTGCGACCATCCGCAGGATAAGCATAGAAGCCTTGGCCATGCCGTTTACCGGGCCGCTTCAGGTCTTCGACCATGCGCTTCAATACCGGCCAGCCGGAATTCTCGCGGTAGGCCTCGCCAAGGTCGCGCCGGGTTTGCTGGGTGACGTGATAGGCAAGTTCAAGCGTGACTTCATCGAGCACGGCAAGTGGGCCGACGGGCATGCCCGCCTGCTTGGCCACATTTTCGATGAGTGCCGGTTTCACCCCTTCCTGCAGCAGGGTCATGCCTTCGTTGGTGAACGTGCCGAATACACGGCTCGTGTAGAAGCCTCGCGAATCGTTGACCACGATGGGTGTCTTGCGCAGCTGCATCACATAATCGATGGCGCGCGCGAGCGTTTCCCGCGAAGTTTCGCGACCGACGATGATTTCAACCAGCGGCATCTTCTCCACCGGCGAGAAGAAATGGATGCCGATAAAATTGGCGGGACGCGCGGACGCTTCAGCAAGCCCTGTGATGGGGAGTGTTGAGGTATTGCTGGCGAACACAGCGCCCGGCGCTATGACGGCTTCAGTGCGGCGGGTCATGTCCGCCTTCACCGCCCGGTCTTCGAACACCGCCTCGATGACAAGCTCACAGCCGGCGAGCTCGGCGACCTCGGTGACCGGAGTGATGCGACCAATAATTTCCATCGCCTTCACCGGTGTAAGACGCCCTTTGGCGACGTCCTTCTCGAGCAGTTTCTCACTGTAGGCGCGTCCATGTGCCGCCTTCTCAGCGGTGGTATCGAGAAGCTTCACCTGCATTCCGGCACGTGCCGACACATAGGCGATACCCGCCCCCATCATCCCAGCCCCGAGAATGCCGAGGGTTGTAACCTTGGCCGGGGCGATGCCCTCAGGGCGCCGTGCACCTTTCTCCGCTGCACCCTTGTTTACGAACAAGGTCCGAATCATGTTGCGCGTGACCGGCGAGAGGAGAAGGCTCGAGAGATACCGCGATTCGATTTTGAGACCGGTATCGATGGGCACCTGAGTGCCTTCGTAAACCGCCGACATGATCGCGATGGGTGCCGGATAGTTGTGGCTGGTGCGCTTGGCTACCAGCGCCGTGCCGCCCATGAAGGTCTGCACACTCCGCGGGTCCATACCACCCGCACCGCCCGGAACCTTGAAGCCCTTGCTATCCCACGGCTGAACCGGGCTGCCGCCTTCGAGGATCCACTGGCGGGCGGTGGCAACCAGTTCGGCCGCCGGCACCACCTTGTGCACGATTTTCTTTTCAAGAGCTTCCTGCACACCGAGATGCGTACCCTCGACCATCAGTCGTAGCGCATCGGCAACGCCGATGAGTCGTGGCAAGCGCTGCGTGCCGCCAGCCCCGGGCAGCAGCCCCACCAGCACTTCGGGCAAGCCGATGCGCGTCGCCGGATTATCGGCCGCGACCCGGTAGTGACAGGCGAGGGCGAGCTCTAGCCCCCCTCCCAACGCCGTACCATTGATGGCCGCAGCCACCGGCTTGCCGCAGGTTTCGAGGGCGCGATAGACCTCATTGAGCGGCCAGGCGAAGGCCATGGCCGTGCGGGCATCATGAATGCCGGCGTGAGCGGCGAGCAGCCACTTGAGGTCCGCGCCGGCCATGAAGTCTGCCTTGGCCGAGGTAAAGACCGCGCCCTTGATGCTGGCGTCGGTGCGCAGGCGTTCGATAAACGCCTTCAACTCCGTCATGAAATCCGGCGTTATCACGTTCATCGGCCGGCCCTGAACGTCCAGTGTGGCCAGCGCGATGCCGTCGGCGTCGACGGTGATGGTGAGGGTCTTGCTCATGGAATCTCTCAGTTCACGCGCTCGATGATGGTGGCAGTGCCCATGCCGGCACCGACGCAAAGGTTGATGAGTGCAGTGCCAAGGCCGCGTCGCTCGAGTTCATCGAGCACCGTGCCCAGAATCATTGCACCGGTCGCGCCGAGCGGATGCCCCATGGCGATAGCGCCGCCGTTCACATTGATTCGGTCGTGTGGGATGTTCATGTCCTGCATGTACAGCAAAACCACCGAGGCAAAGGCTTCGTTGAGTTCGAACAGGTCGATGTCGCTTGCCTGCATACCAGCGCGCTTCAAGACCTTGCGCGCAGAGGGCGCAGGACCGGTGAGCATGATGGTGGGTTCCGACCCGATGGAGGCAAAAGCCCGAATGCGGGCGCGCGGCTTCAAGCCAAGTCGCTCACCCATCTCGCGCGTGCCCAGCAGCACGGCGGCCGACCCATCCACGATTCCGGAACTATTGCCCCCGGTATGCACGTGCTCGATACGCTCGACGCCCGGATAACGCTGCAGGGCGATGCCGTCGAAAAGCTCCTCACCCAGTTGCGTGAACGCGGGCTTCAGGGCACCCAGCTCCTCTACCGTGGTCTGGGGACGCATGTGTTCGTCGCGATCGAGGATGACCTCACCCAGGATGTCGGTGACAGGGACGATGGACCGTGCGAAACGGCCCGCCTGCCAGGCTTCGGCGGCGCGGCGCTGGCTTTCACAGGCATAGCTGTCGACATCGCCACGTGAAAATCCGTGCATGCTGGCGATGAGATCGGCGCCGATGCCCTGCGGCGCGAAATAGGACTTGTAGGCCACCGCCGGGTCGCTCACCCAGGCGCCACCATCGGAGCCCATGGGGACTCGCGACATGGATTCGATGCCACCGCCGATGGTGAGGTCGGACTGGCCCGCCATGATCTGCGCGGCCGCCGTATTGACGGCTTCCAGACCCGAGGCGCAGAAGCGGTTGAGCTGCTTGCCGGGGACGTTTTGATCGTAGTCGGCGATGATGGCAGCGACCCGCGGCACCACTGCGCCCTGTTCTCCCACCGGCGATACGCAGCCAAAGACGATGTCGTCGACGAGCGAGGTATCCAGATGGTTACGTTCGCGGATCGCTTTCAGCACCTGGGCTGCGAGCTGAATCGGGGGTACCTCGTGCAAGGATCCGGTGTTGCGTCCGCGCCCGCGTGGCGTCCTGACACAGTCGTAGATATAGGCTTCGGCCATGGTGATCCCCTTCTCTATTGGGTGGGCGCCGCCGGCAGCTGGCGGTCGAACGCGAACTGGAAGACACGGAGCGTGCTTCCCCTACCCTGGATTATAGGAGGGAAAGTGCGACTTGGCTGCGACCGCAGCGCGGTGGGATGCACCCTTGCGGTGGTGGGCCGGTCTGTTTAACGTCCCCGCACCAAAGGGGAGAGCGATCCGTGAACAAGGTCCATGTTATCGAGATGAGCGCGGCCGAGCAGGCACGCGCGGTTGAAACCGCGGCCAAGCTCGCCACGCGCTTTGCGGAGATAGGGCCAGTGGTCGATAGGGAAAACCGTTTTGCGAGCGAAATGGTGCCCGAGTTTCGCGCTT
>JBIKOF010000199.1:0-4531 GCA_044358205.1 Gammaproteobacteria bacterium
TCGTTGACGAGAATAATGGGGGTCTGCCCGGCGAGATTGATGGCGCCCACCGGATAACCGTGGTCGACGATGTTGGCGGGGTCGGAGCCGTGCTCCGGCAGCTTGTTGGTCGCCCGCTCGGTGAACGTCCAGTCGGGTCCGTCGAGCCGGAACCCCCCGCGATCTGATTTGGACGACAACTTCCAGTCGGTGGCCAGGAAGCGGGCATGGCCCTCCGCGTCGATCCAGTCGTCGTTGGGGCCGAGCACCACTTCCACCTGCCAGCGTTTGTCCGTGACAAACACCGGGCGCGCCGACTCGCGCACCCGTCGACCCGCAGTACCCTGCCCCTCTCCCACGGGAATGATCTGCCCGGCCTTGATAGCGTGCCCATCGATGCCACCGAGGCCACCTTTGTTGAAGGTGGCACGCGAACCGAAAAACGCGGGATTGCGAATACCGCCCGCAATCGCAAGATAACCGCGTGCCCCTGTGCGTGCCGACCCCATGACGAGAGTCTGCCCGGCGGCAACCGCCACGCTCTGCCATAGCGGCACCGGGACATCGTCCAGTTTGGCCTGCATATCGGCGCCGGTGAGGGCGATGACTGTGGCTCGCTGGAAACGCAGGCTAGGCCCGATGAACTGGCATTCCAGACCGGCTTCTCCCGGTGCGTTGCCCACCAGCACATTGGCGAGGCGGAAGGACCACGAATCCATCGGCCCGCTCCACGGAAAGCCAACATTCAGATAGCCATAACGTCCGGGCCAGTCCTGGACGCTCGTTTCAAGACCAGGTTTGATGACTTCAAGCATGCTTGCCTCCTCAGAACCTGGCGTTGCGGTCTAGGGTTTCCACCCACGCGCGGTAGCTTTTGAGCGAGATTTTCTGATAACCCACGATATTGATTTCGTAGGTGCCTTCGGCGCACTTGCGTGCAATGGCGTCGAACTCTTCCCGCGAGCAGTGCACGAATTTCATGCGATCCGTGGGCCGCAGCAAATAAGGCGCTTCACGAAAGGCCGAGAGCTTCTGGGACATGTCCCAGATAGGCACCGGGGTGCGCGCAAAAATCTGGTAGCCCCCAGGACCATCCACCGGGTAGATGGCGGTAGCGCCGCCGCCCATGCCAATGGTTCCGGTATGGGTGAAGGTGCGCGGCGGGTTGTACTTGGGCGCGAATAGCCGGCAACGCGGATCGAGCGGCATCATGAAAGGGGTGCCCGGCCAGAAGCCGAGGGCCGCGACCCAGTATTCAGTCCCGGAATGCACGCGTACCAGCTGCTGGACGTCTTCCAGACCATTCAGGGCCGCGACGAATTCCGGATCGCGCTGCTTGTTGGGATTGATTTTCTCGATGTACTGGTCGATGGCATCGCTGCTCCACGGGTCGAGGTAGAGCGCGGGGCAATAGATGAGCCGGCTGTTGAGCTCCACATCGTCCAGCGTTACGACCGCGCGGATGAGGGCTGCCATCTCACGTTTGAGATCTTCGTAACGCAGCAGATCGGGGTCGTAATGAATGAGGATGGACGCAAAGAAGGGGGCCGTCTCGATGATGCCCTTCACTGCATTGTCGGCGATGAGCTTGGCCAGACCCTGCGCCCGGAAATTGAGCTCGAGGTTGAGTTCGTCCCCGAACTCGATCGTCAGAAAACGATCGCCGCCCGGGAGAAAACGGGGTTCTTCGTAAATCATGCGCGCGGTGTCTCCTTGCGAGGTCGTTGGGCAGCGCTTATCCGACGAGATCGGGTTTGAAAGCGTCAATGAAGCCGGTGAACACATCCCCGGCTGCGAAAACCGGATGGACGACGGCCCGACGCAGAAACTCGATGTTAGTCGAAATTCCTTCGGCATGAGTTGCCGCAAGGGCACCGCTGAGCGTGCGTAGCGCTGCTGCGCGGTCGGGACCCCAGGCGATGATCTTGGCGATCATCGGGTCGTAGTAAGCCGTGATGGCGTCACCCTCGCGCACGCCGGTGTCCACGCGCACCCCCGCTTCCTCCGCCGGCAGCACCAGACGCGTCAGCCGCCCCGGGGAGGGCAGGAACATCTTGGACGGGTTTTCGGCATACAACCGGCACTCGAGGGCATGGCCGCGCGCGGCGATCCCGTCCTGAGTGAGTTCGGCCAGCGGGTCGCCCATCGCGAGGCGCAGCTGCAAGGCGACCAGGTCCAGCCCCGTGACCATTTCGGTTACCGGGTGCTCCACCTGAATTCGGGTGTTCATCTCGAGGAAAAAGAATTCGAAGCTCGCAGCATCAACGATGAATTCCACCGTGCCGGCGCCCGCGTACCGTTGAGCCTCCGCCAAACAGACCGCAGCCTTCGCCATTCGTGCGCGCACCGCTTCGGGCAGACCCGGCGCAGGCGACTCCTCGACGACTTTCTGGAACCGGCGCTGCAGGGAGCAATCGCGCTCGAATAGATGAACCGCCCGCCCATCACCGAAGCCAAAGACTTGAATTTCGACATGGCGGGCTTTGGGGATATAGCGTTCGAGGAAGATGGCGCCATCCCCGAAGGACCGCTCGGCCATGGTCTGAGTGGCTTCGGCGACCTTGAGCAGTTGCGCTTCGTCCTCTACGAGGCGCATGCCGATACCCCCTCCGCCGGCCGCAGCCTTGACCAACAGGGGAAAACCTACCGCTCGAGCTGCCGCCGACAGACCCTCGAGCTGTCCCATTGCGAAACGCTCACTGCCGGGCACCACGGGAACACCGGATGCCGCGGCGAGTGCACGGGCACGGGCCTTGTCCCCCATTGCTGTGATCTGGGCGGGTGTGGGGCCCACGAAAACGAGGCCTGCGTCCAAGGTCCGCTGTGCGAAGTCGGCATTTTCGGCGAGGAAGCCATAGCCTGGGTGGACAGCCTGGGCCCCCGTGGCTGCCGCAGCCTCAAGCAGGGCGTCCACCCGCAGGTAGCTCTCGGCCGCTTTCGCTGGCCCGATGCGTACCGCGCGGTCAGCCAGGCTGACGTGCAGCGCAGACTCGTCTGCATCCGAGTAGACCGCAACGGTCTTCAAGCCGAGGGCGCGCGCGCTGCGCATGATGCGGCAGGCAATTTCGCCGCGGTTGGCAATGAGCAGGGTATCGAAGGGGTGCGACATTGGGCGGCCTCGGGCGACATGCGTTGAAAATCTGGGGCGCGTCAGCCGGGCCTCGCGGGGGGGCCCGGCACAGGGGACATTTTGTCGAGTCTGCAGCCGTCGCAAAAGAGACAGGCCTTTACTGATGCATTGCACCAAAGAGAGGCAAGCAAAGCGCCTGTGTTAGGCTTGGCGCTCGTCCTGCCGCTGCATCGCGTTGGGGGACGGAGGCACTCACCGAATTTCCACAAAAACTGCCCGGAGTCCTCGTGTACGAACTTGTTCAGCAGCGATTGAATCGCATGCAGGCCCTGGGCTGGGGAGATGCTCTGTCCGGCGGCAAACGCGGCGTCGAGAAGGAAAGCCTGCGCATCACGCGCGACGGGCGACTTGCGCGCACGCTCCATCCATCCAGTTGGGGATCCGCGCTCACCCACCCGTACATCACGACGGACTACTCGGAGGCGCTTCCCGAATTCATCACGCCTGCGCTGTCCACCAATGAGGAGGTCGCCCGTTTTCTGGACGACGTCCACCGCTTCATCTATCAGGCCATGCCGGCCGATGAGTTGTTGTGGTGCGCGAGTATGCCCTGCGCCATCTCGGACGACGCAGAGGTACCGATTGCCGAGTTCGGCACCTCCAACATCGGGCGCATGAAGCACGTCTATCGGGTGGGACTGGACTACCGCTACGGCCGGCGCATGCAAACGATTGCCGGCGTGCATTTCAATTACTCCCTGCCCAGCGATTTCTGGCCGCTTTTTCAGGCACTGGAGCGGGATCCGGATACCCAGCGAGCATTTGTCGACCGCCAGTACTTTGCACTCATCCGCAATTTCCGCCGACTGGGCTGGCTGGTGCCAATGCTGTTTGGGAGCAGTCCTGCCGTAGGGACCTCCTTCCTGGCCGGACGCACCGCGCGCTTCAAGAAGCTCGATTCGCACACGCACTATCTGCCGCATGCAACATCGCTGCGCATGAGCGACATCGGCTACAAGAACAAGAATCAGGCTGTGCTCCGGATGTCCTACGATACGCTGGACAACTACGTGGAAAGCCTTGGACGCGCGATTGCGACCCCCTATCCCGAGTATGAGGTCATCGGACTCTACGACGGCGAGGAACGCATCCAGCTCAACACCAACCTGCTGCAACTGGAGAATGAGTTCTACAGTTATATGCGCCCAAAGCGCACCACCCGCCCGGGCGAGAAACCCACGGCGGCGCTGCGCGATCGGGGTGTCGAGTATGTAGAAATGCGGGCACTCGATGTGTTTGCCTTCAGCCCGAGCGGTGTCGCTGTGGAACATATGTGCTTCCTGGAAGCCTTCCTGCTCCTGTGCCTGCTCGCAGAAAGCCCTCCCATCGACGCCGAGGAGCAGTGGGCGATTGAGTACAACGAGCTCACGGTCGCTCTGCGTGGGCGCGAGCCGGGCCTGCGCCTCATCGAGCGTGGCCGGC
>JBIKOF010000200.1:0-4510 GCA_044358205.1 Gammaproteobacteria bacterium
GTGCTGTCCCTGCTGGTCTGGGCGGCGGTCGATCTGGCAGCCGACTGTCTGGTGCCGTTGGTCGCGCGCAAACGGTGACGCCCGAACACCCGCACCCGGCAGACGACGAGACACCCTTCGCGACGCTCACGCCGGAGGCCGTGCTCGATGCGATCGAGGCGACAGGGCGAACCGCCGATGGCCGTCTGCTCGCACTCAACAGCTACGAAAACCGCGTCTATCGCGCGGGTCTTGAAGAAGGCGGCGCGCTCATCGCCAAGTTCTATCGGCCAGGCCGCTGGGACGACACCGCCATCCACGAAGAACACACCTTCGCGCAAGCGCTGGTTGCGGCGGAAGTACCCGTGGTCGCACCGCTGCTGCGCGAAGGCACCGATGCCCTGTGGCATTTCGGCGGCCATCGTTACGCACTGTTCCCCAACCGCCCGGGGCGCGCCCCGGAGCTCGATCGGCTGGAGGTTCTGGAGTGGACCGGACGTTTCATAGGCCGCCTGCATGCCGTGGGCCGGGCAGGCCGCTTTCGCGCCCGCCCCAGGCTCGACCTGCAGCGCTTCGGACGCGAACCGGTCGCCTGGTTGCAGGCACATGGTTTCATTCCGCAGGAGCTGCGTCCTGCCTACGATAGCGTCGCGGCTGCCCTGCTCGACCGCGTAGAGGCCACCTTCGAACAGGTCGGGCCGGTGGCGAGCATTCGCCTGCACGGAGATTGTCACCCGGGCAACATCCTTTGGACCCCCGAGGGCCCGCACTTCGTGGACCTCGATGACTGCATGAGCGGTCCGGCCGTGCAGGATCTCTGGATGCTGCTCGCGGGCGACATCGCCGAACGCGAAACTCAGCTGGCTGCCGTGCTCCGTGGTTACACGACGTTCGCGTCCTTCGAGGCCGCAGAGCTCGGGCTTATCGAAGCCCTACGCAGCCTGCGCCTCATTCATTACGCCGGATGGCTCGCCCGACGCTGGCAGGATCCGGCATTCCCGCGCCACTTCCCATGGTTCAACACCCAGCACTACTGGCAGGACCACATCCTGACCCTGCGGGAGCAGCTGGCTGCCCTGGACGAGCCAGCCCTGTCTTGGTGGGGAGATTGACCCCACCGACGCGCGATCAGCGAAGACATCCCAGGCCCAGACCCGGATAACGGTGAGGCCACGCTTATCCTGTTGCGCCCGCGGGGGGTGGCCGACATAATCGACCAAACGGTCAATGATGTTGGATCCCCCATGGCAGAGACCCACGTACCCGAAACCTCCCAGCTGGTCGTAGACCGCGCACGCGAAGCACTTTGGCGTGAGGACTGGGCCAGTCAGGCCCTCGGGATGTCCTTACTGGAGGTCAAGGCGGGCCGAGCCCGGGTTTCGATGACGGTGCGACGCGACATGCTCAACGGCTTCGGTCTGTGTCACGGCGGAATTCTCACCACGTTCGGCGACACCGCCATGGCGTTTGCCTCCAACAGTCACAACGAGCGCGCGGTCGCGACCAATCTCGCCGTTGAGTTTCTGGCCCCTGGGCGCGAAGGAGACGCGCTCATCGCAGAGGCGCACGAAGTCTCGCGCACCCGCCGGACCGGTCTTTACGACACCACCATCACCAACCAGACCGGAACCGTCATCGCCCTTCTGCGCGGCCGTGTGCAGCGGGTCCCGGGGGCGTCGGTGGCAGGAGGCTGAGTGATGGCCGGCGCACGCGCGAATCTGCGGGGTGGGCTGCACCCTATCGAACACGCCAGCATCGACGAGATCCGGGCGCTGCAACTCTCTCGTCTGAAGCAGACAGTCCAGCAGCTGTATGCGGCGGTCCCGCACTCCCGTGCGCGGTTCGATGCCGCAGGTGTGCACCCGGACGACCTGCGCGACCTGAGTGACCTGGCCCGCTTTCCGTTCACCACCAAAGCCGACCTGCGCGCGAACTATCCCTTCGGCCTGTTCGCCGTGCCCCGCACGGAAGTAGTCCGCATCCACGCCTCCAGTGGCACCACCGGCAAACCGACGGTGGTGGGCTACACCCAGGCCGATATCGATACCTGGGCCGATTTGATGGCGCGCTCCATCCACGCAGCCGGCGGGCGGCGCGGGGATCTGGTCCATGTGGCCTACGGCTATGGCCTGTTCACCGGCGGCTTGGGTGCGCACTATGGTGCGGAGCGACTGGGCTGCACCGTCGTGCCGATGTCGGGTGGTCAAACCGAGAAACAGCTGCAGCTGATCGAGGATTTCCAGCCTGATGTGATCCTCGTGACACCGTCCTACATGCTCACCCTCATCGATGCCATGCAGCGAATGGGTCGCGATCCGCGCGAAAGCTCGCTCAAGGTGGGCATCTTCGGGGCCGAGCCTTGGACCGAGGCCATGCGGGCGGAGATCGAGACAAGCACCGGCATGGATGCCATCGATATCTTCGGCCTGTCCGAAGTGATGGGGCCCGGCGTTGCCTGCGAGTGCATCGAAAGCAAGGATGGCCCCGTGCTGTGGGAAGATCATTTCTATCCCGAGATCATCAACCCCGACACCGGGGAAGTCTTGCCCGACGGCGAACCAGGCGAGCTGGTGCTCACCTCGCTCACCAAGCAGGCGTTCCCCGTTCTGCGCTATCGCACACGCGACCTCACCCGGCTGCTGCCGCCCACCTCGCGCAGCATGCGACGCATCGGCAAGATCACCGGCCGCTCGGATGACATGCTCATCATCCGCGGGGTCAATGTATTCCCGACCCAAATCGAGGAACTGGTGTGCACGGTGCCCGCGCTGGCCCCGCACTACCAGATTCATGTCGACAAGGACGGTCATCTGGACCGGGTGCGTATCAAGGTGGAAGCGCGCGCGAGTCTGGCCGCCGATGCCTCTGCCGTGGCGGCGCGCGATCTCGCGCACCGAATCAAGACGCTGATCGGTATCAGCGCTGAAATTGAAGTGATGGCGCCGCAGACGCTGGAACGTGTCCTCGTCGGCAAGGCCGTACGCGTATTCGATCGCCGCGGCGACTAAACATCCAGAATCCCTCTAGCTCCGGAGTTCCCATGTACACACAAGCCATGGATATCCCTGATGCCACCCGTACGGCCGCCGCGGCGGCTGTCGAAGATCCCGCGCGCGCCGCAGCCTTCGATGCGCGTTGCGCCGAAGGCCAGTTCGTCGAGGCGAAGGACTGGATGCCGGAGCAGTATCGCCGGACACTGGTGCGCCAGATCAGCCAGCACGCCCATTCGGAAATCGTCGGCATGCTGCCGGAGGGTAACTGGGTCACCCGCGCGCCCAGCCTCAAGCGCAAGGCCATCCTGCTCGCGAAGATTCAGGACGAAGGTGGCCACGGGCTTTATCTGTATGCGGCGGCCGAAACGCTTGGCACCTCGCGCGACCAGATGATCGCGGCCCTGCACAGTGGCAAGGCCAAGTATTCGTCCATCTTCAACTATCCGGCCGAGACCTGGGCCGATATCGGCGTTATCGGCTGGCTGGTGGATGGGGCGGCCATCATGAATCAGGTCCCGCTATGCCGGTGTTCCTATGGCCCTTACGCGCGCGCCATGATCCGCGTCTGCCGTGAGGAATCCTTCCATCAGCGTCAGGGCTTCGACCTCCTGCTCAGCATGATGCAGGGCACGGATGCGCAACGCGCCATGGTGCAGGATGCGGTCAATCGCTGGTGGTGGCCGGTGTTGATGATGTTTGGTCCGCACGACGGAGATTCCCAACATTCGGCGCAATCGGCGAAGTGGGGCATCAAACGCATCTCAAATGACGACCTGCGCCAGAAGTTCGTCGATGCCATCGTCGAACAGGCGCGGGTGCTGGGCGTCACGCTGCCCGATCCGGCGCTCGTGTGGAACGCAGAACGTGGCCACCACGATTTTGGTCCTATCGACTGGGATGAATTCTGGCGTGTCGTGGGGGGCGATGGCCCCTGCAACCGTGAACGCCTGCGCGATCGCGTTCAGGCCTGGGAAGAGGGTGCGTGGGTCCGCGAAGCCGCACTTGCTCACGCCGAGCGCGGCGCCCAGCGCGCGGCCGCAGCCTGAGCTGCCAGGAGTAAACCACATGAGTACGCCCCGTGAATGGCCACTCTGGGAAGTTTTCATTCGAGCCCGCGGCGGGCTCGATCACCGGCACTGTGGCAGCGTCCACGCGCCGGATGGCACCTTGGCGCTGCAGGCAGCGCGGGATGTCTACACCCGGCGTCAGGAAGGTGTCTCGCTGTGGGTGGTGCGGGCCGATCAGATCGTTGCCTCCGATCCCGGTGAAAAAAGCGCCTTCTTCGACCCGATGGAAGACAAGGTCTACCGACATCCTACCTTCTACACCCTGCCTGACGACGTGAATCACATGTAAGCGAGGCGCGAGCTCGTGCAAACCCCAGCCATGAACCTGCCCGCCACCCATCCGAATTTTGATTTCGTGCTGCGCCTTGCCGACGGTTCGCTGGTGCTGTCCCAGCGGCTCAGCGAGTGGTGCGGACATGGGCCGGTGCTCGAGGCCGATATCGCATTCACCAACATCGCACTCGACCTTCT
>JBIKOF010000201.1:0-4500 GCA_044358205.1 Gammaproteobacteria bacterium
GCCCGCGCCACCCGTCGCGAGCACGCACCAAGGTGCGCGGAAAGTGACGACGCGGTTCTCGCGCTTGTCGAGCACATATGCACCGATACACCGGTCCGGGGTTCCGCCCAGTTTGCCGGTGGTCACAAGATCGATGGCGATATGGTGTTCGTGCAGGGCAATGGCAGGATGTTGGCGCACCTGTTCGAGTAGCGTGGTCTCGATGGCGCGGCCTGTCGCGTCTGCCGCATGCACCACCCGCCGGCGGCTGTGGCCGCCCTCCTGCGTAAGATGGATGGTCTGTCCGCCGTCTGCCGAGTCCGTGTGCGTAAACGGCACACCCTTGGAAATCAGCCAGTCGATCTGGCTTCGGCCGTGACGCACGATGCTTTCGACCACATCGCGGTGACACAGGCCACCGCCCGCGCGCAGCGTATCCTCGACATGGGATTCGATGGAGTCGCTCTGGTCCATCACCGCCGACACCCCGCCCTGGGCATAGAGGGTGGCGCCTTCGCTGACTTCCTCCTTGGCGAGCACGCACACCCGGTGCCGCTGCGCCAGATGCAGCGCAAGGCTCAGTCCGGCAGCGCCGCTACCGATGATGAGGACGTCAAAATCCGTCTGATGTGGCATGGTCGATCGCTTGGTATACTCCGGGACCCTTCAGGAAGGCTGAACCAGCCGAACTTATCCAGCATGGTGACGGTCTACGATTCAGGTGCACTTCCGGCGGATGCCCATGATACAGGGAGACCTTCCTGATGGGTGATCCAACAGACCTTGCACTGGTGGCGCAGGTTCAGCAGGGCGACAAAAAGGCTTTCGATGTCCTTGTCGCACGCTACCAGCACCGAATCATCAAACTGGTGTCGCGGTTCGTCCGCGATCGCGATGAGGCAATGGATGTTGCGCAAGACGCTTTCATCAAAGCCTACCGGGCCCTGCCGGGGTTCCGGGGTGATAGCGCGTTCTATACGTGGCTATACCGCATCGCCATCAACACTGCCAAGAATCATCTCGCGGCTCTCGCACGAAGGCCCCGCGAGGCCGATGTCACTGATTCCGATGGCGAGGAAATCAGTGTCGAAGAGCTGCAGCGCGACGACGAGACTCCTGAAAAGACGCTCCAGGTGGAACAGATGAAGCAAATCATCTTCGAAACCATCGAGAGTCTGCCGCCGGATTTGCGGACAGCCATCCTCCTGCGCGAGATGGACGGTCTGAGCTATGAGGACATTGCGCAGGCCATGAACTGTCCCGTCGGCACCGTGCGTTCCCGCATATTCCGTGCGCGCGAAGTCATCGACGGCAAGCTGAAACCCCTTCTGGAACATTGAGTCCGGAGACGATCGAAGGATCTGCCTACATGTATGACAAGGAACTGATTTCTGCACTGGTCGACGATGAAGCATCGGTAAGCGAGCTCAGCACACTGCCGGCGCTTCTGGGCGACGTCGACGCGCGTGGCGCGTGGCAGCGCTATCAGGCCATTGGCGACCTGATGCGTGATGGTGAGCGCGGGGCAGCACCGGGTGACCTTGTCCGCCGAGTTGCGCTGCAACTTGCGCGCGAGGAGTCGCTCGACAGCAGGGCCAAAGTCGTCCCGTTGCCAGCACGCCCGGCCGCCCCAGCGCGTTGGCAACGTGCCTTGCCGCTCGCTGCCGCTGCAGCCGTGGGCGCCATCGCCGTGGGCCTGTGGCAGACCGGCGAGCAGGGGTTGGTATCGCAAAGCGCCGTGGCCGAGCAGACAGGGGCCGCTGGAGAAGGGGTAAATGTCGCGGGTTTATCCGCCGAGGTCGCGCAGGTGTCCACCCTCTCTGCTGACGAATACCGCCGCCGGATGGACACTTATCTGCTCAATTTCAACGAACAGCGTTCGCGGATGGGTGTGCCCCAGCCGCATGCCTATGTGCGGGTGGTCGGCTTCGAGGCTCCCGGTGCCGGACGCTAAAAGCGTGTTTCCCACGCGCGCCTGGAATCTTCTGCTACTGGGCCTTTACCTGGTGGCGGCGGGTGCCGGAGCCGCGGAGTCGCCGTCTCGGGCCGAGCGTCTGCTGGAGCAAGTGCCGGAGGCTGCAAAGCAACTGGATTACAGCGGCGAATTCATCTACGTCCACGGCGGCGGCCTCGACGTCATGCGCATCGTTCATCGGTCCGCCGCGCGAGGGGAGGCCGAGCGACTGGTCTCACTGTCTGGACCCGCGCGGGAAGTCATTCGAGATGGGACCCGCGTAACCTGCACCTTCGCCGATGAACGCGAGGTGCTGGTCGAACAGCGGCAGCCCAGCGATTTCCTGAGCCTCGCCTTATCCGAGCCAGTTGCCAAGATTGGCCGGCATTACGTCATCGCGCTCGCGGGCAAAGACCGGGTGGCTGACCGACAGACACGCGTAATCACCATTACCCCCCGGGCGCATGACCGTTACAGCCACCGCCTATGGATAGACGAAGCTACGAATCTTTTGCTGCGTTCCGATGTCATCGGTGAGGGCGGACGCGTGCTCGAGCAGGTTGTTTTCACGCGTGTTCGCATTGGCGGAGAAATATTGCCAGCCGATCTCAAACCCCGTTTCGCAGGCGATGGTTACACCTGGTTCACCAATCGCGAGGGTGGGGCCGGTTCGAGGGAGCTCGAGAATCGGGACTTCACGGTGGCGTGGGTGCCCAGTGGCTTCGCCCTGAAGGACCAGCACACTCAGGAACTTGCCACCAGCCGCAAGCCCGTCCGACACGTTGCCTTCTCCGACGGACTGGCCATGATTTCCGTGTTCGTGG
This sequence comes from Gammaproteobacteria bacterium, assembly GCA_044358205.1. Classification (GTDB taxonomy): domain Bacteria; phylum Pseudomonadota; class Gammaproteobacteria; genus CAIKBL01. The sequence goes on from JBIKOF010000201.1 coordinate 2,758, forward strand.
AGGAAATCGCGGGAGAGGAGCCGCCCCTTCAGGGCTTTTCCACGCTCGGCGCGGTAAACGCGTTCAGCCGGGCAGAAGGCGAACACCAAATCACGGTTGTGGGCGAGGTCCCGCAGGGGGTCGCTCGACGTATCGCGGCTTCAGTTTCCATCAGCCAAGCGCACTAAGTTTGGATTGCCCTATGCACCGTTTCCTCATCGGCCGCCTCTGGCGGGTGTCTCTGCTGCCCTTCGCCGTCGCCATCGCCTTTGGCGCCGCCGCGTCGGCCGCAGAGTTGCCGGACTTCACAGCTCTCGCCACGCGGCTGTCGCCCGCCGTGGTCAATATCAGTACGTCCAGTGAGCAGGGTGAACAGGTGCAGCTTCCGCATGGATTGCCACCCGGGTTCTCCATCCCCGATCTCCCGGAGGGCAGCCCGCTAAACGACTTTCTGCGCCGATTCTTCGAAGACCAAGCCCCGGGCGAAGACGGCATGCCCAAGGCCTCGCTGGGGTCTGGCTTCATCGTCGACGCCGAGGGTTATGTCATCTCGAACTACCATGTCGTGAAAGACGCCGACGAGATCATCGTGCGCCTCAGCGACCGACGGGAGCTTCCCGCCAAAGTCATAGGAACCGACCCGCGTAGCGATATCGCGGTGCTCAAAGTCGAAGCAGAACAGCCGTTGCCCACCCTGAAGCTTGGACGCTCCGAGTCGCTCAAGGTGGGGGAGTGGGTGCTCGCCATCGGGTCCCCGTTCGGCTTCGATCATTCAGTTACCGCAGGCATTGTCAGTGCGAAAGGGCGCAGTCTGCCCAACGACAACTACGTCCCTTTCATTCAGACGGATGTGGCGATCAATCCCGGGAATTCCGGCGGTCCACTCTTCAATCTGGACGGCGAGGTGGTCGGGGTCAATTCCCAGATCTACAGCCGGACCGGGGGCTTCATGGGCTTGTCCTTCGCCATCCCGATAGACGTGGTGATGGATGTCTACCGTCAGCTTCGCGACAAAGGCGAAGTAACCCGGGGCTGGCTCGGCGTACTCATTCAGGACGTCACCTCCGAGCTTGCCGAATCCTTCCAGATGCAGCGGCCGGGCGGCGCATTGGTGTCGCGCGTGCTACCCGACAGCCCGGCGGACAAAGCGGGGATCAAGGCTGGCGACATCATTACGCGTTTCGATGGCAAGACCATCGGTGCCTCGGCCGACCTGCCCCCGCTGGTGGGCGCGTCCCCAGTGGGAACCGGTGTTGCGGTTGAGGTGCTGCGGGCTGGCAAGCCTGTTGCGCTGAAAGTCAGGATCGAGGCCCTGCCGCCCGAAGCGGAAGAATCCGCCTCAGGAGAACCAGAAACTCCTGCTGACCGAAACACCGAAATCACGCGTCTGAAGCTCAAAGTCCGTAACCTCAATCCCGAAGAGAAAAAGCGCACGGGCCTGCGCTCGGGCGGGGTTCTGGTGGAGGGTGTCGGCCCAGGGGCTGCCCGCGATGCGGGGGTGCGCCCTGGGGACGTGCTGGTCCAGATTGCCTTCAAGGACACGCCAGACGTCAGTACGCTCAAAGGCGTGGTGGCAGCGCTCGCTCCAGGCGACAAGGTTCCGATGCTGGTGAACCGCGAGGGCTCCCCGCTGTTCATGGCGTTGCAGGTGCCAGCCGCTCCATGACGCGTCTGCGACTGCTGGGGCGTTATGAGTGCGAACTCTGTGAAACCCTTTACGGGGTTCTTCTGGCAGACCCCGTAATCGCCAACGCCGGGATCGCG
>JBIKOF010000202.1:0-4498 GCA_044358205.1 Gammaproteobacteria bacterium
ATGATGTCGGATCTGCGCGGTTTTACTGCCATGTCCGAGGTGCAGGGCGCCGAGCAGATCGTCTCCATGCTCAACAATTATCTCGGCAAAATGACCGACATCATCGTGCGCCACGGCGGCACCATCGATGAATTCATCGGTGACGGGATCCTCGTTTTCTTCGGCGCTCCCCAGCGCCGGGAGGACGATGCATCACGGGCCGTGGCCTGTGCGATCGAGATGCAACTGGCGATGGCCGAGATCAACGCCTGGAACCGCGACCACGGATTGCCCGATGTACACATGGGAATCGGGTTGAACACCGGGGAGGTGATCGTCGGCAATATCGGCTCGCAGAAACGGGCTAAATACGGCGCCGTCGGAAGCCACGTCAACCTTACCGGCCGGGTCGAATCGTATACGGTGGGAGGACAGATTCTGATCTCTGAGACTACCCGCCAGGCTATTACGGCGCCCCTCGAAATTGCGAGCGAGATGCGTGTCGAGCCCAAGGGTGTCAAGACGCCCATCAGCATCTTCGAAATCACCGGTATCGGAGCCCCTTACGATCTGCGACTCGCCAGTAACGAGGCGAAGCTCACGCCTCTTCAGACGCCGCTTTCGGCGTCGTTTGTGTTGCTTGATGGAAAACACGCGACCGGTGAGGAATCCGGCGGGCAACTGATCCAACTTTCCGCGCAAGAGGCCGAATTCGCCACATCCAGGCTACCGGAGCCTCTGACCAATCTTCGGCTGCGCCTCGACAGTCACCCGGATCAGGATCTGCACGCGAAGGTCCTGGCCCGCCATGCCATGACTCCGGGGGCGGTCGTGCTTCGATTCACCGCGGTTCCAATGCCAGTCGCATCACACTTTGCGAGCCTGCTCGGCTGACAGACGGCGCCGCGCCTTATCCGGACCGGATGCAGGTGGTAACCTCGGGTTGAGTTGGAACGGACGCAAGTCTCGGTGCCGTTCTGGTCAACGGGAGATTGGCTGCATGATCGTACGGTCGCTGGTTTTGGTCCTTCTGTGTGTCGGCTTCGCACCGCTAGCGCTCGCGCGCCTGAACGGCAACCCGACACGGGACTTCAAACCCCATGCGGTGATCGTGGCCTACAAGTCCGGAATCTCAACCACCCGTCGGGCGGACGTCAGGCACGAAGTCCATGCGGTTCGCTGGCAACGCCTGATGCGGCGCTCCCCGGCATTGGAGGCCCTGGATTTGCCGCCCGGCACTTCGGTCGCCGACACCGTCAAAAAGCTGCGACAGAATCCAGACGTGCGCTTCGCCGAACCCGATTACCGGATAACGGCGGACGCGACATCTAACGATCCCTACTACACCAGTGGCAGCCTCTGGGGGATGTACGGGGATACGACCAGTCCCGCCAACACTTTCGGAAGCCAAGCGGGGGAGGCCTGGAGCGCGGGCCACATCGGCTCTCGCAATATCGTCGTTGGCATCGTCGACGAGGGGGTGGACATCAGCCATCCCGATTTAGCGCCCAATATCTGGACCAACCCCTTCGAGGTGGCTGGCAATGGGGTGGATGACGACAGCAACGGGTTCATCGACGACATCCACGGCTGGGACTTCTACCACCAGGACGCTTCGGTGTTCGATGGTCCCACGGTCGATACCCACGGGACTCACGTAGCGGGCACCATCGGCGCTGTCGGGGGTGATGCGCGCGGCGTGGCCGGCGTGAACTGGGAAGTCACGATGATTCCGGTCAAGTTCATGCATGCCGGCGCCGGAGATACTTCGGATGCAATTCTGGCCCTCGATTACCTGACCGATTTGAAGACGCGACATGGTCTGCCTATCGTCGCCACGAATAATTCGTGGGGGAGCGCGGGTGAAAGTCAGGCCTTGACCGAAGCCATCAACCGGGCGGGTGACCAAGGCATTCTGTTCGTGACGTCGGCCGGCAACAGCGGCGTCAACACCGACGTAAACCCCCATTATCCGTCCTCCACCAGCTGCACCACCCGCAGCCGGGGAGAGGAATGCCACGTATCGGTGGCGGCGATTGCGGCCACCGGCGGGTTGGCCAATTTTTCGAACTATGGCGTCACCACAGTAGACCTTGGTGCGCCCGGTGTGGATATCAACTCGACCCAGCCGGGAAATAGCTATTTGAGCTTTGATGGCACGTCCATGGCGACGCCGCACGTCACCGGGGCGATCGCGTTATGCAAGGCGGCAAATCCCACCCTCGGCATGAGCGACCTGCGCGCCTTGCTCATTCGCACGGGTGCGTCCACAGCGTCGCTGGCCGGGGTGACCGTGAGCGGGCGAAGATTGGATGCCGCTGCCCTTGCCTCGGCCTGTGCGACGACCGCTGTGCCCGTCGATGCCGCCCCTTCCGGGCTTGCGGTCAGTGGCACGACCCGTACCTCCATCTCACTCGCGTGGACTGACAACTCCGGCAACGAGAGTGTGTTTGAAGTCCAGCGCTCCCCGGCCGGCTGCGCCGCCTTCACCACGATTGACCGAGTGACCGCCGACGCGACGGTTTACACGGCTACCGGCCTCAATCCCTCGACCAGCTATTGCTTCCGCTTGCGCGGTGTAAACGCCTCCGCCATACCCAGTGAATGGTCGGCGGCGGCGACCGGCACGACCGCGCAGCCTCCGCCGGGCTACGACTGCGTTGCCACCACCCCCGAGTGGGTGAGTCCTGCTGGCGGCCAGAGCTATTTCATGCTGGATGACGCACAGGTTGCGATAAACCTGCCGTTCAGCGTGCCGTTCTACGGGGAAACCATCAGCACGATCACCGTCTCCTCCAATGGCTTCGTGCGCATGGGCGGCGGTGCAGCCTCAGCCTGGATCAACACTTCGCTACCCGCTGTCGGCCAACCGAATGGCATCGTGGCTGTGTACTGGGATGATTTGAACCCTGGTTCCGGGGGGAGCGTGCTTTCCCGCGTCGTTGGCACTGCACCTTCACGTCGTTTCGTGGTGGCGTGGACTGCAATTCCGCATTACAACGCTCCGCTGAACCCGGTTTCCGTCCAGCTCGTGATGGACGAGGGCACTGGTAAGCTCCAGATGAATTACCTCGATACCGATCACGGCGACCCCACCCTCGATGCGGGTAGGTCCGCTACAGCGGGGACAGAGGACGCACTGGGCGAACTTGGGACGCTCGTGTCTTTCGACCAGGCATTACTGCCGAGTGGCAGTTCGGTGCAGTGTTCCGCCGCGCCTCCCCCCCCAACCCCCGCCGGACTAGTCGCCACGGCCACCGCCAGCAACGCGGTCTCCCTCACCTGGACAGACGGGACAGGTGAGCTTGCCTATGTCCTGGAGCGGGCGAGTGGCGCCGGGGAATTCTCCGTGCTCGCGACGACGGGGGCGGACACGACTTCCTACGGGGACTCGGGGCTGACCGCCAGCACCGCCTATCGCTACCGGATCAAGGCGAGAAATGCAGTGGGCGACTCGGCCTATTCGACAGAAGCGACCGTCACGACCCAACCGACATTGCCTGCTGCGCCCACCGCCATCAGCGTGACGAATGTTCAGCGTAGCGTCACGCTGCGCTGGCTGGATGCCAGCACCAACGAGACGCGCTTCGAAATCGGCCGTTCGACTTTCAGTGCGGTAACCAGCACCTGGAGTGCGACGAGTGTGGTTGCAGCTTCCCCCGCCAACACCATCACCCGCACGATCGGAACGGAAATACGGGGAACCCATCGGTACTACGTGCGCGCTCGCAACGCGGCGGGCACAAGTGCTTGGCGCGGACCAACACGGCTGATCACTATTCGCTGATACGCGCCCGGAAGGGCGCGTGCGTCACATTAATCTCAGTGCGGAAAGACGATGAGGTCGCGCAGACTTTCGCCTGCGTCGAGCTTGTCAAACCCTCGGTTGATGTCGCCGAGCGTAAGCCGCTCACCCATGAGCTTGTTGATCGGGAGCTTACCTGCCAGATACAGGTCTATGTAGCGCGGGATATCCCGTGCCGGCACGCAGGAACCGATGTAGCTGCCTTTGACGGTGCGTTCCTCGGCAACCAGGCTCACCTGTTGCAGCGACCAGTTTGCCTGTGGTGACGGAAGACTTGCCGTGACCGTGGTGCCACCGCGTCGAGTCATGCGATAGGCCATTTCCATCGCCTGAGTGGAGCCTGCCATCTCGAAGGCGTGGTCAACGCCCCCGCGCGTCGCGGCTTTAACCTTTTCAACGGCCTCCGGATCTCGCGCGTTCACGGTGAGGGTGGCTCCCAGGCTGCGCGCAATCTCGAGTTTGCTGTCGTGCAGGTCCACCGCGACGATCTCGCGCGCCCCGCTTGCCACCGCTCCGAGAAGAGCACACAGGCCTACCCCGCCGAGTCCAAGGATGGCGGTGCTCTGTCCGGCCTGCACGCGCGCGGTATTCACCACGGCACCCACGCCAGTGAGAACGGCGCACCCGAAAAGCGCGGCCTCCACCGGATCGATGTCCTGATCAATGCGCACGCAGGACCGCCGGGAAACGACTGCGTGTTCCCCGAACGCGGAA
>JBIKOF010000203.1:0-4482 GCA_044358205.1 Gammaproteobacteria bacterium
GCGGAACTTCGCGCAGTAGCAGGCGCAGCGGCTCGGGGACCGGCTTGCGGAATTGGGGAAATGGCGCCGCCCAGTGGGGCGAGCGCTGGAAGATCGTCAACGCCTCCACTTTGTGCTGAATCTCTGGTCCGATTTGCATGCAGCTCGCGCCGTTGCCGATGATGGCTACGCGCTTGCCTTCGAGATCGACATCGTCCCGCCATTCAGCGGTATGGAACATGGGTCCCTTGAAATCCTTCAGGCCTTCGATGCGAGGCCAGGCTGGCGGATTGAAAATACCTGCAGCACTGATGACAACGTTCGCAGCGACAACCTCGCGCTGGCCGGATTCATCCACCGTGGTCACGTGCCAGCATTGCGTCGCTGCGTCATAGTCGGCACGTTCGACTTTGGTATTGAACTGGATGTAACGACGCAGGTCCTCGGCGTCCGCCACATGCTCCAGGTAGCGATGAAGATCGTCGCGCAAGGCGAAATACATCGGCCAGTCGTAGCGGGCGAAAGAAAAGGAGTAGAGGTGGTTGGGAGTGTCCACCCCGGCCCCAGGGTAGTGGTTCTCCAGCCAGACCCCACCAACCGTGGCATTTTTCTCGAGCACCGTGAAAGGCACGCCCGCGGCCTTGAGATAGGCGGCCGCGCAGAGCCCTGAGACGCCGGCCCCGATGACGAGCACCTTGAAGTTTTGCGGCACCGGGATTGGATCCAGACTGAGGGGGCGATGGCCGAACAGTTCGGCGGTGAAGGCGCCGTACTCTGCGGGGACCTCCTCGCCCATGGCCACCGACAGCATGTCCACCAGCTGCTCCGGTTCCGGATTCGCGATAGCGACGGGCTTGCCAGCCCGCCAAGCGAGGATGGCTTCCAGCGCCGCGTCCCGAATCTCCTGCTGGATTTCCTCGGGCAGACCGCCACTGTCGTTGTCGCCAAGCCCTATGCTGCGCGACGGACGGTATGGCGGTTTCAACCAGCGCGGTTCGCCGGTCATCTGGGCCAACACCATCAGGAGGGTCGGGATGTTGGCGATGGCCACGGCGTCTGCGAAGTCAGCACGGGTCTGGGCGTGATCTGGGGAGCTCATCGCGGGCAATTCTCCGGGGTTCGGGGGGAGCCATGGGCTCCCGGGCTGTGCAGGTAACTGCTTGGATGTTAGCAGGGCCGCACGGCCCCGGCTGTCGGAATCCATGGGGCTTGATGGGAACTCTCCTTCCGGCTTAGCACTCAAAGCGGACGAGTGCTAAACTTCAAGTCATGGAAATTGGAGAGGTCATGGAAACCATGCTCACGCCTATGGACAACCTGCCAACCCCCACAGGATCGCTCGAATCCTACGTGGCGGCCGTGAACCGCATTCCCTTGCTGACCGAGGAAGAGGAGCGCGCGCTCGCGCTGAGGCTGCAGCAGGATAACGATCTGGAAGCCGCGCGCCATCTGGTGCTGTCCCACCTGCGCTTCGTGGTCCGCGTGGCACGTGGCTACAGCGGGTACGGGCTGGCCCAGGGCGACCTGGTTCAGGAAGGCAACATCGGTCTGATGAAGGCCGTGAAGCGGTTCAATCCTGAACTTGGTGTGCGGCTCGTGTCTTTTGCCGTGCACTGGATACGCGCTGAAATCCACGAATTCATCCTGCGCAACTGGCGTATCGTGAAGGTGGCGACCACCAAGGCGCAGCGCAAACTTTTCTTCAATCTGCGCAGTGCCCGCCAGCGTCTGGGGTGGATGAACACCCAGGAAGTAGAAGCCATCGCACGTGATCTCGGGGTGGACCCGAAGGAAGTGCTGCGGATGGAAGAGCGGATGAACGCCCACGACCAGTCGTTCGACCCAGCGGAAGAAAGCGACGAGGAAAGTCTGGCGCCCTCGGCCTATCTCTCGGATACCCGTTTCGAACCCGTGCAGCAGCTCGAAGCGCTGGAGGAAGAGAGTCGGGGTCAGGAGAATCTCGTCGACGCACTCGCAGGTCTGGACGCCCGCAGTCGCGACATTGTCACCAGTCGCTGGCTCTGCGAACCCAAGCTCACCCTGCAGGAGCTGGCGGACAGGTATAAGGTATCCGCGGAGCGCATCCGACAGTTGGAAAACAACGCGCTCAACACCATGCGCCGTTGTCTGGGTGCCGGGCTGCTTCCCGCCCCGACTCGCGGTTGAGGACCGTTAAAGCCTCGTCTGGTGCCCGTGCATACGGGCATTCACGGCGAGGAGATAGATGAGCAGGAATAGCGCAAAGTAGTATTCCTGCGGTTCGCTCCAGCGAATCTCGAAGGGCAGCGCCCCGGCGCCCATGACATCCCGATATCGCTCGGGGAGTTTAATCGCGATTGCCAGAATCGCCGTGGGCACGCACTCCCAGGACGGCCAGAACCAGCGCCAAAAGAGCGCGGGTGCGCGGCCACCCCGCAAACGGCGTCTCAGGGGCATGATGATCCCCCCGATCAGCACCCACAGTTCCAGTAACAAGCGCGGTTTCTGATCAAACCAGCTGCTCATGTTGTGCAGGTTGGTCTCGTTCTGGTCGTTCAAGGCCGCCATTTCCTGAGGCGTTTCCCATTTGAACAGCTGTTGCCCCCACGACAGTTCCTCACCCGCGAGATAGAGGCAGGCGAACGTGAGGGCGAGCACCCAGGCACGCATCAAGCGCGAAGGGATTCGATAGAGATGGCGCAGCATCACCAGCCCCACACCGAAGCCCAGAATGGAAACCAGCGGCGTCGCCAGTTCCACCAGTCCGTTTTCCGGTTCGATGAAGCGCTGATACCACTCGGGCGCTAGCAGCCGGCTGCCTATCACAACGACGGCGAGCACCGGTGGAAACCACAGCCACAGCCATTCCGGAAGCCGCGTGCGGTCGTTCATCGCGCGCTTAGGCCAGGGCAGCGCGGACCAAGGGGAGGTAATGGTCGATGAAGAGCACGATGAACAGGCCTGTGAGGTACAGGATTGAATACTTGAAGGTGGCGAAGGCGAGCTCGTCACGATGGTCGAATTGCATGCGAACGGCGTAGTACAGGAATACCGCGTTCAGAACGAGCGCGCCGACGAGATACACCGGCCCGCACATATAAGTGGCGTACGGCAGCAGAGTGGCCGCGATCATCAGCAGGGTGTAATAGAGCACCTGCTGACGCGTGAACTCGGTGCCATGCGTAATGGGCAGCATGGGCAGATTGGCCTTGGCATATTCCGCGCGCCGATAGATGGCGAGCGCCCAGAAATGCGGTGGAGTCCACGCGAAGATAATGAGAAAGAGCAGCAGCGCGTGAGGGTCTAGTGTGCCCGTTACAGCTGTCCAGCCAAGCACCGGCGGTGCCGCACCTGCAGCGCCACCGATCACGATGTTTTGTGGCGTCGCATGCTTGAGATACAGCGTATAGATAACCGCGTAGCCGATGAGCGACAGGAAGGTCAGCACTGCCGTCAGCATGTTGATATACACCACGAGCAGATACATCGACAGCGCGCCCAACACCAGCGCAAAGCTGAGCGCCTGGGTGGTCGTGAGTTCACCTTGGGGTAACGGGCGGTTCTGAGTGCGCGCCATGAGGGCATCGATGCGATGCTCCGCCACATGATTGATGGCCGCCGCCGACGCTGCTGCCAGCCCAATTCCCACTGTGGCGATGATCAGGACGTCGAGCGGAACCAACCCGGGGGTGGATAACAGCATGCCGATGATGGCCGTGAACACGATCAGATACACCACCCGTGGCTTGCAGAGCTCGAGGTAGTCTCGCCAGGTAGGTCCCGCGACGAGCGCGGCTTCGCGTGTGGTGGGCTTGGTCATGGTGTGTGATCCAGCAATCAGGGTGCCGGGCGCGTGTACCGGAAAAGGGTCACCAGGCTGAGCAGCAGCAGGGCGGCCACACCGTTATGGAGAACCGCAACCGGCAGCGGCAGCCCGCGAATCACGTTGGTGATCCCGAGCGATACCTGAGCGAGCAGCAGCGCGAGTATACACCAGGCGATCCGCCGGCCGGCGGGGAGTCGCAGACGCAGGGACTTGAAAACCACGGCCAATAGGACTGCGGAGACGACCGCGGCACCCAAACGGTGAGTGAAATGAATGGCCGTTCGCGCTGGGGTATCGAGGACCCCGAATTCGTAATTGACCCCTAGCCCGCGCCAAAGCGTGAAGCCATTGCCGAAATCCATTTGCGGCCACCACTCCCCGTGACATCGCGGAAAATCGGTACACGCCAGTGCCGCGTAGTTGGTGCTGGTCCAGCCCCCCAGGAAAGCCTGAATCACCAGAAGGCAGAGGCCCAGTCCGACCAGCGACCTGAGCCCTGCTGGCAGCGGAAGTGTGCCCGGATTCCGGGGCGCCCCTTGCGATTCGAGGAAGTTCCACCACAGGAGGGCGAGGACCGTGAACCCGCCCATCAGGTGCAGCGCTACCACGAGCGGCTTGAGCAGCAGCGTGACGGTCCACATGCCCAGAAGCCCCTGGAACATGACAAGCGGGACCAGCAGCAGCGGCACCGTGGCCGG
>JBIKOF010000204.1:0-4429 GCA_044358205.1 Gammaproteobacteria bacterium
CATCAAGGATTGCCGACGGCTTTTGCGACGCCGCGGACAGCTGATTCAACCGCTACTCTTTTTCACGCTGGTGAGCGCACTTTTTCCTTTCGCGCTCGGCAGCGAAGGTGCGCTGCTGCAACGGGTAGGCCCCGCTATCGTCTGGGTCTGCCTGCTACTCGCAACGACGCTTGGTCTGGAGGATATCTTCCGAGCGGACTGGGAGGACGGCTCGCTCGAACAACTCGCGCTCGCCACACTGCCCCTCCCTCTTACTTGCGCCGCTAAAGCGTTTGCACACTGGGTGGCCTGCCTCTTGCCGCTCATCGCCATGGCGGCCCTGTCCGCCTTGGCCTACGGTGTCGGGGCAGCAGAACGCAACGCACTGCTGTGGTCGCTGGTGCTCGGAACCCCGGTCTTCAGCCTCGTTGGCTCCATCGGCAGCGCGCTCACCGTTGGGCTGCGCGGTGGCGCCCTCTTGCTGGCCTTGCTGATCCTGCCCCTGTATATTCCAGTGCTGATTTTCGGCGCGGGCGCTACCCGAAATGCCGCGCTCGCGCTGCCAGTCGGGGGAGAACTTCACTTTCTTGCCGGACTCAGCGTGCTGGCTGCCACCCTCGCGCCGTTCGCCGCCGCTGCCAGCCTGCGGGCACGACTGAGCTGATGCTGAAGAGACTCCACAAATACGCCTCACCGATGCACTTCCACGCGTTCGCGCGCCGGTGGACACGCTGGCTGCTCGGCAGCGCCGGCGTGCTGCTCTGTGTCGGGCTCTACGGCGGACTTGTTCAAGCGCCTGCGGATTACCAGCAGGGCGAGAGCTTTCGCATCATCTATGTCCATGTCCCAAGCGCCTGGCTGTCGATGTTCGCCTATATGGTGATGGCGGGCGCTGGCGCCACGAGCCTCATCTGGCGCGTCAAGATTGGCGATGTCCTGGCGCGCGCCGCCGCCCCCCTAGGCGCAAGCTTCACCGCCCTCGCGCTGGCCACAGGCTCCCTTTGGGGAAAGCCGATGTGGGGCACCTGGTGGGTCTGGGACGCCCGCCTGACCTCGGAGCTGCTGCTGCTCTTCCTATACCTCGGCTACATGACGCTGCAGGCCGCAATTGAAGATCGACGCGCCGCTGCGCGGGCGGGGGCCGTGCTCGCCGTGGTTGGCGTGGTCAATATTCCCATCATCCACTACTCGGTCGAATGGTGGAGCACACTTCATCAGCCGGCCACGGTCACCCGCTTCGATGCGCCGGCCATGGCCACCTCGATGCTGGTTCCACTGCTCGTGATGGCACTTGCCTTCCAGCTCCTCTTTTTCGGCTTGTTGCTCCTGCGTGCACGCTCGGAAGTTCTGGAGTTCGAGCGCCGCGCGCAATGGGTACGCGAACTTGCACACGGCCAAGGCACGCCTCGATGAGCGCGTGGCGGGAATTCATCGCCATGGGTGGTTACGGCGTCTATGTTTGGAGCGCTTATGGCCTGTCTGCGGCGCTGCTGGTCACTAATCTTGTGGCAGCGCTCAGGCGCGAGCGCCGCGTACTCCAGGAAATTGCGCGCGAACTTTCGCGCCCGTCCACCGTCGGACAGAGTCATGACGCCCCGTAAAAAACGCATGCTCACCATTGCTGGCCTACTCGCGGGAATGGCGCTCGCCACTGGCCTCATCCTCAAGTCCTTCGAAGAAAATTTGATGTACTTCTTCAGCCCTTCCGATGTGGCCGCGGGCAAGGCACCGGACGGCCGCGAATTTCGCATCGGCGGCATGGTGGAAAAGGGCAGCGTGAAACGCGCCGCTGATTCGCTCGAAGTCAGCTTCACCCTGACCGACTATGCCCAACAGACTCGCGTGCGCTATACCGGCATCCTCCCCGACCTGTTTCGCGAAGGGCAGGGCATCGTGGCGCATGGCAAACTCAATGCAAACGGCGACTTCATCGCCAGAGAAGTGCTTGCCAAACATGACGAGAACTATATGCCCCCTGAAGTAGCCGCCAGTCTCAAGGCCACCCCCGCTTCCACGCCGCCATCGAGCCGCGCACCTTGATTGGGGAATACGGCCATTTCGCACTGGCGCTCGCGCTGGCCTGCGCCATTTTGCAGGCTCTGGTTCCCCTTGCAGGCGTGGCGCTCCATCGGGGCAGTTGGATGGACTTCGGGGCGCACGCTGCGCGCTGGCAATTCCTGCTACTGCTGTTCGCCTTTCTCGCGTTGGCGCAAGCCTTTCTGGCCAACGATTTCGGGCTCGTCTACGTGGCCCAGAATTCGAACTCGGCGCTGCCCTGGTATTACCGCGTGTCCGCGGTGTGGGGCGCGCACGAGGGCTCGCTGCTGCTATGGGTGACGGTGCTGGCGGGATGGGCCACGGCCGTCAGCCTGCGCAATGAAGGACTGCCGCGTGACATCGCGTCCCTCGTGATCGGAGTGATGGGAATCGTCAGCACCGCGTTTCTGCTCTTCCTCATCATGACGTCGAACCCTTTCCTGCGCCGCTTCCCGGCAGCCGCAGATGGCGCAGATCTCAACCCGCTGCTGCAGGACGTGGGCCTCATCGTTCATCCTCCGCTGCTCTACATGGGCTATGTAGGATTTGTCGTGCCATTTGCATTCGCGGTCGCGGCGCTGGTCCGTGGGCGCATGACACCGGCTTGGGCGCGCTGGGCACGCCCTTGGACGCTGGCCGCCTGGATCTTCCTCACACTCGGCATCGCGCTCGGCAGCTTCTGGGCGTATTACGAACTGGGTTGGGGTGGCTGGTGGTTCTGGGACCCGGTTGAAAACGCGTCCTTCATGCCTTGGCTGTTGGGGACCGCGCTCGTGCACTCGCTAATCGTCAGTGAGAAGCGCGGGACGTTTCGCAACTGGACGGTCCTGCTCGCCATTGGCACCTTTGCATTGAGCCTGCTCGGAACGTTTCTTGTCCGCTCCGGTGTGCTCACGTCAGTCCATGCCTTCGCGACTGATCCGGCGCGCGGCATCTTCGTACTGGCAATCCTGGGCCTGCTGGTCGGCGGCGCATTGTTGCTTTACGCCTGGCGGGGCCCCTCCGCGCTGGCCGGGGGCAGCTATGCCCTGGTCTCCCGGGAAAGCTTCCTCCTTGCCAACTCCTTGCTGCTGTCGGTGGCCACTCTCACGGTGCTCATCGGCACGGTGTATCCCTTGCTCATCGATGCGCTCGGGCTCGGCAAAATTTCGGTGGGACCGCCGTATTTCAATCTGGCGTTTGGCGTGGTGATGGCGCCGCTGGTCATCATGATGGGCCTCGGGCAATTTTCCCGCTGGCGGACCGATTCGCTGCAGCGGCTTGTCACTCTGCTCACGCGCTTCGCGGCTGGCGCTGTGGTGATCGCACTCGGGGTGGCCGCACTGCTTGCGCCAGACGCCCGTTGGCAGTCCGCGCTTGGCGTGTTGTTCGCGCTCTGGATCGCCGCCAGCACACTCGCCGGCATCCGCCACAGGCTGCTTGGACAGGCATCGCCGCTGGCCGCGTTTCTGGCGCTTCCGGCAGCCTTTCACGCCCAGTGCCTCGCACATCTCGGTTTCGCAGTGACCCTCGCCGGTGCCGTGCTCACAAGTAGCCAGAGCGTCGATTTGCATGCGCGGATGAAGCCCGGCGAAACGCTCGCGCTTGGCGACTACGCGGTGAACTTCCGCAGCCTCCGGGAGGATGAAGGGCCGAACTATCGCGCCACGGCCGGCACCTTCGATATCGAATCACCAGATGGCACCCGCGTGACCCTGCATCCGGAAAAGCGGTTCTACCCCGTGCGCGGAATGGCCATGACGGAGGCCGGCATCGACCCCGGGTTCACGCGCGACCTGTACGTCTCCCTCGGCGAACCGTTGGAGGACGGTGCCTGGAGCGTGCGCCTGCACGTGAAAGCCTTCGTCCGCTGGCTGTGGTTCGGCGCCTTGATGATGGCGCTGGGAGGATTCATCGCCATTCTTAGCCTACGGCCAAGGCACCACGCATCGATGGCGCGTCAGACCGTTGGCAGCGCGGAGCTCCGAGCATGAAGTACATGGTGCCGCTGGCCATCTTCGGGGTGCTGCTGGTGGTCCTTGCCGTGGGCCTGAAGCTCGATCCGCGCTACGTGCCCTCCCCGCTCATCGATAAGCCGGTACCGGCGTTCAAACTCGCCGCGCTGGCCGCTGAAACCACATCACTCGACGAATCTGCCCTCAAGGGCAAACCGCGACTGCTCAACGTATGGGCATCGTGGTGCAGCGCCTGTCGTGTCGAGCATCCACTGCTGGTGTCCCTGGCCCGTGAGCGGGGCGTCGAGATCATCGGCCTCAATTACAAAGACACGCGGGAAGCGGGTCTGGCGTGGCTCTCTGAACACGGCGATCCTTATCAGCAGAATATCTTCGATCCGGACGGCAGCCTTGGTCTCGACCTAGGGGTCTATGGCGTACCCGAAACCTTCGTCATCGATGCCGAAGGCGTAATCCGT
>JBIKOF010000205.1:0-4423 GCA_044358205.1 Gammaproteobacteria bacterium
AGTTCGACGCCTCCCCAACTGATGAGGCGTGCGCAACGCGTGCCGCACGGATTTCTTCCGCCAGCTGGAAGACCGCCAATGCATATTTAGGACTGCGGTTGTAGCGCGTGATGCTGTAGAAATTCTGCAGGCCCAACCAGTACTCATTGGCGGCCGAGCCCTCGTACGCCAACAGGACGGCGCGCGCATCCGGATCGGCCGCGGCATCGGGCCGAACACCCCGGGACGCGTATTCCGCGAGGGTATACATGAGGTCCACGCCCTGACTGGCCTCGCGAGAATTACTCTCAGCGTCGAGCGCCCGGAATGCGACTGGCTTGCCTGCTTGCCAGCCGTGCACCTTGAGGTAATTCGCGACACTGCCAATGGCATCGTGAGGCGAATGCCAGATGTCCCGCTTGCCGTCCCCATCGAAATCGACTGCATAGGCGCGAAAGCTGCTGGGCATGAATTGGGGAATACCCATGGCGCCAGCGTAGGAGCCCTTGAGGCTCAACGGATCTGCAACTTCCTCGCGCGCGAGTAGCAGAAACTCCCCGAGCTCCTTTCGGAAAAATGGCGCGCGCGGTGGGTAATGGAAAGCGAGCGTGCCTAGGGCGTCCACCACCCTGTAGGACCCTGCATTGGTGCCATAGCCTGTTTCGACGCCGATGATGGACACAATGATCTCGGGCGGAACCCCGGAACTCTTCGACGCAGCCTCGAGTATGGGCGCATTCCGTTCCCAAAAAATACGTCCGTCCTCGATCCGGCGGGGGGTGACGAAAATCGGACGGTAGGCATGCCAGGGTTTGTATTCAGCGGGTTTGGAGATTGCGGCAAGCACGCTATCGAGACGCTGCGCACGCGCCAGCAGAATACTGAGTTCCGCGGGATCGAAGTCATGCTGGCGCATCTCTTCCGCAAACCGCGCAACCTCCGTGGGATCGAGGCCGGCCGCCATCACATTTAAATGCAGCAAAAGGCACACTGCCCCCAGGAATCGCTTCATTGGATATCGATGCTCCACGACTGCTGGCGCACACCATGGCGCCGTCTTGACTTCATCAAGAGTCTACAATAAAGCGCCGATGGGTTTGAATCGACATGAGAATTCCGAAGCCCATCATGAGCGTTACCAACGAAGTTCCACCAAAGCTCACCAGCGGCAGCGGCACGCCAACGACGGGCAGCTGGCCGGTTACCATGCCCATATTCACGAAGATGTAGACGAAAAAGGTGAGACTCAGGCTCGCGGCTACCAGCCGACCAAAGGTGTCCTGCGCTTGCAGCGCTATCTGTACTCCGCGCGTCAACAGCAGGGAGTAGGCTGCGAGCATCACTAAGACCCCGAGTAGACCGAACTCTTCGCAATAGACCGCAAAAATGAAATCTGTCGCACGCTCCGGAAGGAATTCGAGGTGGGATTGCGTGCCGTTGAGCCAGCCCTTCCCAGTCCATCCGCCGGAGCCAACCGCAATGATGGACTGGATGATGTGGTACCCGGTACCAAGCGGGTCAGTGGTGGGATCGAGCAAGGTCAACACGCGTTGCCGCTGGTAGTCGTGCATCGCATACCAGCCGAGGGGAGCCACAGCACACGCAAGCGCGACAGCGGCCGCAACCCAGCGCCAACCGAGGCCTGAAAAAAACAGCGCCAGAAACCCCGGGACCATGATCAGAATTGCGGTGCCGAGATCCGGTTGTTCCGCCACCAGGGCGGTAGGGATGAGAATCGCCACCAGCACCAGAAGCACCACCGGCAGGCGCGGGGGAAGAAGTTTGTCATTGAGAAACCAAGCTACAGTCAGCGGCACCGCGAGCTTCATGATTTCCGAGGGCTGGAAACGGATGAACCCGAGATCCAGCCAGCGTTGAGAACCTCTGCCCGTCCCGACGATCGCCACCAGGACGAGCAGCAGGGTGCCGACCATATAGAATCCCGGCGCAATACGGGCAAGTTTGCTGGGGCTTATCTGGGCGATAAGACACATCAGGGCTAACCCCAGCGACATGCGAAGTGCCTGTCTCCCTACTACCGCAGGGGACTCGTCGGAGGCGCTGTAGAGCACCATCAAACCCAGCGCGCAAATCAGCAAGGCGCCCCCGAGCAGAGCGCCGTCAATGTGGAAGCGCGCCAGAAAATCGCGCTCGCTAGCCGTTTGCATCGAGTGCCCCGGCCTCGCCGAAATAATAGTCCAACAAACGCCGTGCGATAGGCGCTGCAGTCTTGCTGCCACTCTCACCATTCTCGACGATGATGCCGAGGGCTATTTCCGGGTTCTCGATGGGCGCGAATGCCACAAAGAGCGCGTGATCACGGAGACGCTTGATGACGTCTTCGTTCCTTACTGTGCGATCCTGCGCAATCTTGAACAACTGCGCCGTACCAGTCTTGCCGACATACTCATAGCGTGCCCCGATTCCGGTTGCGCGCGCAGTACCGTGTTCGCCCTTCACGACCTGCCGCATCCCCTCGATGGCATGTTCCCACAGTCCCGCCTCGCGCAGCGCAATCGTCTCGCGCTGAAAGGGCGGGATGACATCGACTTGCCGATTGACCGGATCGGCGAGATTGGCGACGACATGCGGCGCCATCACCTGTCCTCGATTGGCGAGGATCGCGGCCATATGCGCCAACTGCAGCGGGGTGGTCAGCATGAAGCCCTGGCCGATTCCATTGATCAATGTCTCGCCGGGATACCAAGGCTGCTTGCGCGCGCGCTGTTTCCACGCGCGTGAGGGCAAGAGCCCCGCCAACTCACCAGGTAAATCGATGCCTGTGGTGCGCCCGAGGCCGAACTGTCCGAGCGTTTCATGCATCCGATCGATACCGAGATCACGCGCAAGATCGTAGTAATACACATCGCAGGACTCGGCAAGCGACCGGGCGAGATCGACCTGCCCGTGCCCGTTCTTCTGCCAACATCGATATTTGTGCTTGTGCCCCGATAGTTGCATCCACCCCGGGCAGTAGCTGGCATCGCCCGGGGTGCGCAATCCGTAGTGCAGACCAGCCAGTGCCATCGGGGGCTTCACGGTGGACCCCGGCGGGTAAAGCCCCTGCAGGGCCCGGTTGAACAGGGGGCGATCTGGCGAGTCACGCCATTCAGTGTAGAGGCGCGTGCTGATCCCATTCACGAACTGGTTGGGGTCGAAGGACGGATTACTTACGAAAGCCAGCACCGCGCCGCTAGCAGGCTCGATGGCGACAATGGCGCCTCGCTCTCCCGCAAGTGCGGCGTTTGCAACCGCCTGCAGCCCGGTATCGATCGTGAGATGGACATCTTTGCCTTGCACCGGCGCACGGCGCTCCACCACGCGCAGAATGCGCCCTTGCGCATTGACCTCAACACTTTGATAGCCGGCAACGCCATGTAGCATCTCCTCCCGCGCCTTCTCCACCCCCTCTTTGCCGATATGGGTGGTGCCGCTGTAGTTCGCGGCATCGATGCGACCGAGCTCCTGCGCATTGATGCGGCCGACGTAACCCACCAGATGCGCGAACTGGGAACCCAGCGGGTAGTAGCGGGTGAGACGGGCTTTGATCTCGAATCCCGGGAAGCGGTGTCGGTTGACTGCAAAGACCGCGACTTCCTCCTCGCTTAGATTGTTCTTCAGCGTGACGTTGTCGAAGCGGCGTTTCTGACGGAGTTCGCTGCGAAAGCGTGCCATCGCATCCTCATCCACCTCCACGACCTGTCGAATTTCCACCAGCGTCCGGTCGAGCGCGTCCACCCGTTCGGGGACAACTTCGAGGGCAAAAGAGGCGCGGTTGTCTGCCAGCAGAATCCCATCCCGGCTGTAGACGAGTCCCCGGGTGGGGGGGATGGGCAGCAGCTTGAGACGATTCTCCTGCGAAAGCGTGGTGTAGTGCTCGTGACTGAAAAGTTGGAGATAGACGAGACGTCCGATCAGCACCAAACCCAGAACGCCCATGCCTGCGACGCCCAACCACAGTCGATGTTGGAAGGTCTCGACATCTCGCGCACGCGAACCCACCTGCGGCTCCCCGCCAGTGAGAAAACTCCACCAACTGCGGCGATGCAGCGCCATGTCGATCAGGCCAGCGCCTTGCGGCGAAGGTCACGCAGGATGACGAACAACCACGGCCAGATGAGCGCACTGGTGAGCGCACCGCCCAGATAAAACCAGGAATAGGCGCGCGAACCGAGCGTGTTGTAGAGGCTTACCATCCAGGCGAGATAGAGAAAGATAAGACTCCCCGCAACCAGCGCCTGCTGAACGGGCGGGAAAACCCGGAATCGCTGGTGGTAACGCACCGCGATGAAGGCGATGAAGGCAAGTCCCAAGGCATGCTGACCCAGCAGCGCTCCGTGAGTGACATCCTGCATCAGTCCGATGAACCAGCTCCACCACACACCCACACGCTCCGGCATGGCGATACACCAGTAGAAAAGGGTCAGGGCGACCCACGCTGGTC
>JBIKOF010000206.1:0-4421 GCA_044358205.1 Gammaproteobacteria bacterium
CAACCTCGCTGTTTGCGTATCTCGCGGCGCACCCCGCCATCGCGGCGCCGGCCCGAAAGGAAATTCACTTCTTCGACCGCCAGTGGAATCTGGGTATGGACTGGTATCTCAACCAGTTCCCGCAGGATTTGCCCGTCGGCCAGCTCACCGGCGAGGCCACGCCGTATTACCTTTACCACCCGCTTGTGCCGGAACGGCTTGCCTCCGTGCTTCCCCATGCCCGCCTGGTCGTGCTCTTACGCGACCCGGTGGCGCGGGCCATCAGCCACTTTCATCACGTCCGAAATATCGAGCGCGAACCCCTTGCTTCGCTGGAGGAGGCACTGGCGGCAGAACCTGAGCGTTTGGCGGGACAGGATGAGGCGCTGATTACCGGGGCGGTGGAGCTCAGTTTCGCGCATCAAAACTTCAGCTATGTGGATCGCGGGCGTTACTGTCCGCAGATTCGGCGCTGGTTTTCATGCCTGTCGCGCGAACAATTTCTTTTTCTGCGAGCTGAAACCTTTTTCGCCGAGCCGCAACGGGTTCTGGCGCGGGTATGCGACTTTCTGGGAATAGCACCGCCGCCGCCGATGGATTTTCGCCCGCATAATCCCGGGCATTATCCTGCGCCCCCGTCGGATCTGCTGGCCCGCCTCGCCGCCGAGTTCCGCGAAGATCAGGCCGAGTTGGCCTCGTTACTGGGTGCCCAGTTTCCGGAAATTGATTAAGGCGGGGCTCAGCGCCCTTTCATGATGCGCTGCCGATCGCGCTCCCAGTCGCGTTCTCTTTCCGTGTCGCGCTTGTCGTGCTGTTTCTTACCCTTGGCCAGGCCGATTTCGCATTTCACTCGCCCGCGCTTCCAGTACAGCGCCAAGGCGACGGCCGTATAGCCCTTGCGTTCGATAGCACCGACCAGTCGGGAAATTTCCAGCTTATGCAGCAGCAGTTTTCGGGTGCGCTGCGCGTCGGTCTCGATGTGGGTGGAGGCGGAGGGCAGCGGGTTGATAAGCGCGCCGAACAGCCAGGCCTCGCCGTCTTTTAGCAGCACATATGCGTCGCGCAGCTGGACCTTGCCGGCGCGGATGCTCTTGACCTCCCAGCCCTCGAGCGCAAGCCCGGCTTCAAACCGTTCCTCGACGAAATAGTCGTGGAAGGCTTTCTTGTTCTGGGTGATCGAGCTATCACCGCCAGCCTTCTTGGCATTGGGTTTGTTCATGCGCACACCGAGAGCGGGGAGGGCGAGTATACCAGCGTGATCACCCCGCACGCGGGGCGGACGGTGCCGTACACGATGCACTCCTGGGCAGGAACCCGTGCTCCACCCCCACGCGGGGATGACCCACGCGGGGATGACCTCAAGCGCCGCGCTCGGGCAAAATGCGCGTGCGCCTGCTTCACCGTCCCCGGCGCCCGGATACCGCACCACACAGCCCATGTCTTCCATCCAGCAATCCGCCCTCGTGCCCTATTCAGCAGCCCAGATGTACGCGCTGGTCGACGACGTGCCGCGCTATCCGGAATTTCTGCCCTGGTGCGTGCGGTCCGAGGTGTTGGCGGAAACGGATACCACCATGCGTGCCCGGGTGTCGGTGGCCAAGGGGGCGCTGAGCTACAGCTTCACCACCGACAATCTGCGCCGCGCGCCCGAATCCATCGAAATGACCTTGGTCGATGGGCCTTTCAAACGCTTGCAAGGGGCGTGGCGGTTCGTGGAAACCCCCCTCGGCTGCAAGGTTAGCCTGACCCTCGAATTTGAGTTCGCCAACCGCCTGCTCGCGCTCACCCTGTCGCCCTTGTTCAAGGCCGTCACGGGCTCGATGGTGAATTCCTTCCGCCAGCGCGCGGAGGCTCTGCATGGACGCCCCTGATTGGGTGGCCATCGAAGTGGTTTACGTGGGCGCTGAAAGAGAGTTTCTGAAAGCCCTGCGTGTGCCGCCGGGGACTTCTCTGCGGGGCGCGATCGAACGCTCGAGGGTGTTGCAGGAGTGTCCCGAGATCGATCTCGGGCGGCTCAGCGTTGGAATCTTCGGACGTGTATGTGCACTAGAGGCGACGGTTGCCGCCGGAGATCGTGTGGAAATCTACCGCCCCTTGGTGCGCGATCCCAAAGAGGCCCGGCGCGCCCGCGCCAGAGGCTAGTCGCGGCCGAACCAGCGGTCGAAAAGACCCGGTTCATCGTCTGCCGTCTCTTCTTCCGGTGCCTCTTCCTCCTCCGGCACCTGATTTTCGAGGGGGCGCGGGGTGGGGACGGCTACGGGCACCGGCACAGCAGCCGTTTCCTCTTCCTCGGCCGCTCGTCTCTCTTCCTCGCGACGGGCCTCTGCCTTATCGGCCTCTTCGGTCGCCTTGGCGATTTCCTCATCTCTCTCGTCGTCCATGAAGGGCAGGACGTCGGTCAGGGACTGGAACATGCCGTCCTCATCGCTCTCCTCGTCCTCTGAATCCTCTTCAATCTCTGCGTCTTCTTCGAGCTCTTCCTCGAGCTCGGTGTCTGGATCCTCTTCCTCTTCCTCGTCCGCGGCAGAAGGCGATGGGCGCCGCGCGCCCAAAGGCTTGTGTTCCGGCGTGTCTACGAAGGGCAGGATGTCCGTGAGCTTGCCCAACGTGGACGGCGCGGCGGCTTCTTCGAGCTGGGCACGCTGCACGGGCGTCAGTTCTGGTTCCGTACGGACGGGTTTGTCGGTGCCTGGTACGGGTTCTTCTTCGGCTACGGTTGGAGATTTTTTCGCGGGCTTCGGCTTGTCCTCGCCCACGAAAGGCACGGCCTCGGCGATGCGCTTGACCACGTTTTTCTTCTCGACTTTCGGCACTTCGACCGTCATGTCCTGGCGGGTATCCACGGCAATCTGGCCAGCGGCGGGAACCACGTCGCCCTCGATGCGTGCGAGCAGATCATCCTCGAAGAAGAGCGTGATGCGCCGGCGCTTCGGGCGCCCACCTTTGGTCTGCACGGTGTAGAGATAGTCCCACCGGTTGCCGTGGAAGGTGTCCATGATGATGGGGGAGCCCATCACGAAGTTGACCTTCTTCTTGTCCATGCCGATGCGGAGCTGCGCGAGCATTTCCTGGGTGATGACATTCCCCTGCTGGATGTCCACCTTGTAGACGAACGGCAGGTCCGCCACTGACGGAACGCGCGCGAGGCTGGGCAGCTCGGGCATCTCCGGCATCGTCAGCGGCTTGTCCACTGCGCAGCCCGACAGCGCGCCCATGAGGACCGCGAGGACAAGGAGGACGAGAGACTTCATCGGGAAGGCGTGCCTGCGTCTGGGGAGGGTTTCGGTCCGGGGCCGGGAGTTGGTGCTAAACTGGCCCCATTCATGCGTCGGCCATAGGGGTCGAACGCCGGGATGGGCGGAGTATAGCCCACCCCCAGAGACGGCGGCCACGGCCCGCCGCCCCCGGCAACTGCAGAGGCACTCCACTTGGATACGTTCGAGCTCAAGAAAGCGGGTCTGAAGGCGACAGTGCCACGGTTACGCATTCTGGAGATTCTGGAGCGTAACGCTGAACGTCACCTGAGCGCAGAAGATGTCTATCGCGCACTCCTCGAGGCAAGCGAGGATGTCGGGCTCGCCACGGTGTACCGCGTGCTCACGCAGTTCGAGGATGCCGGCATCGTGGAGCGCCACAACTTCGATGGCTCTCATTCGGTGTTCGAAATCGCGCGCGGGCTGCACCACGACCACATGGTCTGTGCCGAAACCGGGCGTGTGATCGAGTTCTTTGACGATGAAATCGAACAACGCCAGCGCGCAGTGGCGGCCGCACACGGGTTTGAGCTCGTGGACCACAGCCTCGTGCTCTACGTAAAGCCCAAGTCCTCCCCGTAGGGCCCTCAGCTTCCCAGCAATTCCTTCGCATGGGCTCGCGCCCGCGCGGACCCTTCTTCGCCGCCGAGCATTCGCGCAATCTCTTCCACGCGTGACCCACCCTGCAGGGCTGTGGCGCGCGTCTCCGTTATCCCGTCGGCGACCTCCTTCACGAGCGATACATGCTGGTGACCCGCCGAGGCCACCTGAGCCAGGTGAGTCACGCACAGAATTTGCCTGGTTTCGCCCAGCGTCTTGAGGTGACGCGCCACGGTGTTCGCCACGCGCCCGCCAATGCCGGTATCGATTTCGTCGTAGACCAGCGTGGGCACCTGCGTGTTGCTGGCGGTCGCGACCTGGATGGCGAGGCTGGCGCGCGAGAGTTCTCCACCCGAGGCCACTTTGCGCAGCGCGCGGGGCGGCATGTCCGGATTGGTGCTCACCAGAAACTCGACGTCCTCGGCCCCGTGGGCGCTGGGTTCGCGCAGTGCTTCGAGCGCCACTTCGAAACGGGCGTGCGACATGCCGAGTTGGCGCAGCAGTTCGGTCACCGCAGATTCCATGCGCGTCCCGGCTTCCCGGCGGCCTTGGGTCAGCGCGGCTGCCGCCTGCACGTACAGTGCCTCG
>JBIKOF010000207.1:0-4405 GCA_044358205.1 Gammaproteobacteria bacterium
CATGACGCCACCGAAGGCACAGGACACGCTGGTTCCGCCAGGCAACGCCGTGGTGTACCCGGAGGCAGTGCCCGCGAAGCCGTAGGAGTTGCGCAGCATCGTCTTGGAACAGACCGTCTCCGCCTGGGCTGCGGTACTTAAACAGGCTGCGATGAAAAGCGCGGCGCTTTGGGTGCGATGAAACATCTGGGATCTCCTAAATTAGGGATACCCCTGTTTTTTGCGAGAAACCTGCCAGTTCACGCAATCCTGCAGGTGCACAAAGGGCCATTGTGCCGAGGGGATGGCGTGGCCTCCTGGCCGCTCAGGGCTCGAAAAGTGCCTCGTGGTCAGGATTCCGTAGGAGGGTTCTTAAAAATCCCCGGCCCGAGGACACTTTTTCTTCAGAAGCGAAACACCCCGTAGCCCGGGTCACCGAAGGGCGCGTTGAGGGCGGCAGAGATAGCCACCCCCAATGCATTGCGAGTATCGACGGGATCGAGGATCCCGTCGTCCCAGAGGTTGGACGTGGAGTAATAGGCGGATAACTGTTCCTGATAGGCACTCAGTGTGTCGTGATACACACCGTCGATCACTGCTTTGTCGAGCAGCTCACCGTTGCGCTCCAGTTGGCGCATCTTCACCTCGGCGAGCGTGCGTGCGGCCTGTTCGCCGCCCATCACGCCAATCTGGTGATTCGGCCATGCGAACAGCAGACGGGCATCATATGCCCTGCCGCACATCCCATAGTTTCCGGCACCGAAGGAGCCGTGGCACATCACGGTGAATTTGGGGACCCGGCTGCACGCCTGCGCCATGATCATCTTCGCGCCGTCCTTGGTGATGCCGCGCGCTTCGTACTCGCGACCGACCATGTAGCCGGTGATGTTCTGCAGAAACACCAGGGGCGTGCCGTTCTGGTTGCACAGCTCGATGAAGTGCGCGCCCTTGAGGGCGCTGTCGTTGAATAACACGCCATTGTTGGCAAGGATGCCAATGCGATAGCCCCACAGATTGGCAAAGCCGCACACGAGGCTGGTGCCATAGGCCGGCTGATATTCGTGGAACCGACTGCCATCGACCAGACGGGCGATGACTTCCCTCATATCGAAACCGCGTTTGATGTCGTCTGGAATGATTCCGTAAAGCTCTTCTGCCGGATACAGCGGCGCTTCAACAGGCGCGCGATCCAGTGGCCACTTCGGTGTGCGTTCCCACTGCGCAACGATCTCTCGGCCGAGGGCAATGGCATGCTGCTCGGAGTCCGCTGGGTAGTCGCAGGTGCCGCTAATCTGGGTATGCAAATCGCACCCCCCAAGGTCATCAACCGTGACGATTTCTCCCGTCGCGGCCTTCACCAGCGGCGGGCCGGCCAGAAACACGGCGCCGGTCCCGCGCACGATCACCGCGTAATCGGAGAGAGCGGGAATGTAGGCGCCCCCTGCCGTGCAGTGGCCAAAAACGAGTGCGAGTTGCCGTACGTTGAGCTTTGACAGCAGGGATTGATTGCGGAAGATGCGCCCCGCCATTTCCTTGTCGGGGAAGAGCTCGGACTGCAGGGGCAGGAAACCGCCGGCACTGTCACACAGGTGCACCACGGGCAGGCGGTTTTCGAGCGCAATGTCCAGGCAGCGCACGATTTTCTTGACGGTGAGCGGATACCACGCGCCGCCTTTGATGCTCGAGTCATCGGCGTGGATCATCACCTCGCGGCCACTGACCACGCCGATTCCCGTGATGCAGCTGCCCCCGGGTGCCTCACCCTCATAGGCCATGTTCGCCGCGAGCGAAGAGAGCTCAAGAAACGGGGTGCCAGGATCGAGCAAACGTTCGACGCGCTCGCGCGGCAGCATCTTGCCCTGTTTCGCCAGACGCTCCACGTCGCGAGCGGGCCGCTGGTGACGGGCAGCCTCCTGGCGTGCCCTGAACTCCGCCATCCGCCGCAGGCTTGCCGCATGGTTGGCGCGGAATTCAGTGCCCTGAGTATCAATCATCGAGCGGATGCGGGTCATGGTGTGATCTCGGCTTCAAGGGCTACGAGCAGTGCGCCCTTCTGAAAAGTGTCATTGGGGGCGACATGCACCTTTGCGACAGTGCCAGCGCGTGGGGCGGAAAGGGCGACCTGCATCTTCATCGACTCGATGACCAGCAGAACCTGCCCGGCTTCTACGGCTTCCCCCTCCGCCACGCGAACCGCCACGACTACCCCGGGCATGCCCGCTTGCACCGTGTCGCTGCCCGCGCCGCCGCGGCCCGGGGCCAGCGGGTCATCGAGCACCACCGAAAAATTGCGGCCACCCAGCCGCAGATGCATACGCTCACCGTCGATGACGCGCCAGACTTCATGGCGAACGCCATCGATGGACAGCTCGAAGCAGGCCGGATCTGCCCCGGGTGTTTCCTGCACTTCGTGCACATGTCCCTCGATGCAGATACGCAGCGTGGGCTTCAAGTTCAGGATTTCGAGGGCGCAGTCTTCGCCATCGAGCATCAGATGGATAGCCATTGGCTCAATTTCTCCAGGCGCCCATCGCGGCGTGCAAATCGGGCACTTCGCGTATGAGCTGTTGCAGGCGTTCATCCCCAAGGGCAGCCGCAACCAGTGCAGCGATACGCGCCTCCCCGGATGGCGCGGGGCGCGCCAGCGTTGCGGCGTGCTCTACCACGAAACCGGTGTGCAGCACGCCTGACAGGAACATCGGGTGGGCCAGGATGCGCCCGAGGTAGTCGACATTGGTGTCTACCCCCAGTATTACCGTGTCGCGCAGCGCATCCGCGAGTCGCTGGACAGCTTCCTCCCGATCGCGACCATGGGCGATGACCTTCGCGAGCATGGAATCGAAGGCAGCGCTGATGGTCTGGCCCGAACACAGGCCGCTGTCTACGCGGATCCCCTCGCCACGCGCCTCGCGCAATGCGCGGAGCGTGCCAGTGGCAGGGCGAAAATCCTCTTCCGGTTGCTCAGCGCAAACCCGGCATTCCATGGCATGACCGGCGAGCCGCACGTCGGACTGGTCGAGCCACAGCGGCTCACCTCGGGCAATGCGAATCTGCGCCTCCACCAAATCCAGACCCGTTACCGCCTCGGTGACGGGATGCTCCACCTGCAGACGCGTGTTCATCTCGAGAAAGTAAAAAGCCCCATCGGGCGCGAGGATGAATTCCACCGTGCCCGCATTGCGATAACGTGCCGCTGCGCTCAGGCGGACCGCCGCCGCGCAGAGCGCCTCGCGCGTGCTGCCCGGCAGTGAGGGGGCAGGACTTTCTTCGACGATCTTCTGGAAGCGGCGCTGGATGGAGCATTCCCGCTCAAAAAGATGGATGACCTTGCCAGTGCCATCGCCCAGCACCTGAACTTCGATATGGCGCGGGCGTTCGACATACCGCTCGGCATAGATGCGAGCGTCTGCGAAATACCGCAAGGCCTCCGCGGCAGCGAGCTCGGCCCGCGCGGCAAGCTCACCCGCATTCCGCACGATGCTCATGCCCTTACCGCCGCCACCCGCGGCGGCCTTGATGAGCAGGGGGAAGCCGATTTCGCTGGCCCCGCGCACGAAGTCTTCGAGCGACCCATCCTGAGTGCAGCTTGGGGCCACCGGCACCTCGTGCTGAATGGCGAATGCGCGCGCCTTGAGCTTGTCGCCCATCAGGTCGATGACATCGGGTTGGGGACCGACAAAGACAAGGCCCGCGTCTTCGACGGCAGCCGCAAATCGCGCGTTCTCGGCCAGAAAGCCATAGCCAGGATGAATGGCATTCGCGCCGGTGCTGCGGGCGGCAGCGAGAAGCTGGGGAATATCGAGATAAGCCTGGGTCGGGATCTCGGCTAGCAGCTCCACCGCGTGATCTGCTTCCCGGACATGGGGCGCCCCGCGGTCGGCGAAGTGGTAAACGGCGGTGGTGGTAAGGCCCATGCGGCGGGCCGTGCGCAAGATGCGGCGGGCGATCTCGCCGCGATTGGCGACGAGCAGGTGGGTAACGCTCATGTAAATCCTTTCAGGGACGGCCGACTCTAGTGGACTGCCCTGTTGAGGGTCAACGCGCGAATCTGCCTAAAATAGGCGCATCCCCCTTCCTGGAGATGACGGCATGACGAATTATCCCGTGACCCCACGTAACCAGGTGATGCGCTACCCAAAGCGCGGCGTGTACGACCGGGACACGGTGCACCGCATCCTCGACGAAGCGCTGGTCTGCCATGTCAGTTTTGTACTCGACGGTGAGCCTTTTCTGATCCCAACCTTGCACGCGCGGATGGATGAGGAGGTCCTGCTGCACGGGTTGAAAGGGGGGCGCATGCTCCGACACATCGAGGAGGGTAACCCGGTCGCGGTGGCTGTGACCTTGCTGGACGGGCTCGTGCTCGCCCGCACGGTCTTCAATCATTCAATGAACTATCGCTCCGTCGTGCTCTACGGGCGCGGCC
>JBIKOF010000208.1:0-4398 GCA_044358205.1 Gammaproteobacteria bacterium
CCACATCGTCTTCCAGTACGACATTCCCGAGCTGGGGGATCTTCTGGTGGCGACCCTCGCGCTCGATGAAGCCGAAGCCATCCCCCCCGATGACGACGCCCGGCTGTAACACCACCCGGTTCCCCAACACACAGTCTTCCCGGACCACGCTATTCGGATTGAGCAAGCAATCATCCCCGAGGATGGCTCGGTCCATTACCACCGCGCCGGGATAGAGCCGGCACCTTGCGCCCAGTCGGGCCCCTTTGCCGATGACGACATGGGCGCCGATTTCGCACTCCGGTCCGAGAACCGCGTCCGGGTGAATGACCGCCGTTGGATGGACGTTGCCAGCAACGGCGTACGACAGTCGTCCGGGCTCGAACAACAAGGCCGCACGTGCAATCGCGTAATCCGGATCCCCGTGCAGCAGACAGGTCTTGCCTGTGAGGGCGTGGTCCGGGCGAGTGATGAACGCAGGGATGGTCGAGGCTTCGGCGAGGCGGCGCTGCGCGGGCTTTCCGATGAACGACAGCCGTGCCGGGAGGTTATCTGACAAGCCGCAAAGCCCCTCGAGCACCAGATCCGGCTGGCCCACGAGGGTGGCATCGATGGCGCGCGCCACTTCAGCCGCCGTTCGCACGTCTACTCCCCATCTTCGCTGCACCTCGTTCAGAATAGGCAAGTCCGCACTATCGAGTACCGCGAGAGAACGTGTCAAACCGCAAATCCCGCCCGCAGAAGGCACCTCCAGAGCCGTCGCACCCAAATCGCCGACGCTCACCACACGCGCGCCCACCGGGCATGGCCCGAGATTGGGTCACGGCAGGGCTGGCAATCGCCGGCTGTGTGTTGGCGCTCGTTCTGTGGTGGACCGGAGACTCCGGGGCGCTGCCCGGGTGCGCCGCCGAAGGGGGATGCACCAGTGTTCAGCAGAGCCCTTGGGCCCGTCTGCTCGGCGTTCCCGTGGCGGCCTGGGGCGCTGCGACCTACGCGATGCTTGCCACGCTGGCAATTCTGGGGCGAGGCAACCTCCGCCAGCTTTTGCCACTGCTCGCCACACTCGGGTTCGCCGTCAGCGTCCAGCTCAATGGAGTCACCTGGTACGAACTCCACGCGGTGTGCGTCTGGTGTCTGGCCTCGCTCGCCATCATGGGGGCCGTCTGCGCGCGATGTTGGCTTCAGGTTGCGCGGGCAGCGCGCCCTTGGCTTGGCGGAGTGGCGGTCGTTGTTGCTTTGACAGGGACCCTGATTCTCCATCAGGTGCATTCAGGTATTGGCGGCGCGGGGGCAGACCCAGCCTATCTCGCCGCGTTGGCCAAACATCTCCAGACTGGTGGCGCGCGATTCTACGGCGCTCAGTGGTGTGGAGCTTGCGCGGGCCAGAAAGCGCTTTTCGGTGATGCTGCCGAGGCCTTGCCCTACATCGAATGTTCCCCTCATGGCCCGGGAACGCCCCAGGCGACAGATTGTCTAGCCGCTGAGATTCGGTCTTATCCCACTTGGGTCATCCGGGGCGACAAGCGTCAAGGGGCGTTAGGTCTGGAGCAACTGGCGCGCCTCTCGGGTTTTGCCCCACCGCCTGGTACTGCCAAGGGTGACTGAAGCCAATCTGGGAAGAGGCTTGGCGCCGCGCTGGGCCCTGCTCCGGGACCCGGGGCACTTTCTGAGCCTTGGGGGCGGTACCGGGCTCATCCCCTTTGCCCCTGGGACTTGGGGAAGCCTGCCGGGTGTTCTTCTTGCAGTCCTGCTCATCCCTGCGGGGGAACCCATTTTCTGGGCCGTGGTGGTGGGGCTCTTCATTCTCGGAATCCCGCTTTGCGCCCGGACGGCGCGGGCGCTGGAGCGGCCAGATCCGGGCGCGATCGTCTGGGATGAGGTGGTGGGAATGGCTATTACCCTGGGTATCGCGGCGAGCTGGGGCTCAGGTTTCAACGCCTTGCCGCCGCTAAGCCTGCTGGCAGGCTTTGGGCTTTTTCGGATTCTGGATATCCTGAAGCCTTGGCCGATTCGTTGGTTGGAGCGTCGGTTGGCGGGCGGTCTTGGCGTCATGGCCGATGATGCCTTGGCCGGCGTCATCGCAGGCATGCTGCTTACGCTGCTCTGAGAGAATCGGATTCTCCAGGAAGAACATGAACGCACCTCACCGTTTATCGCGGCTTTTGTTGATGGGATTTTTGCTCGGGCTCATGGCCCCTGCAGCCGCTGATATCTACAAGTACGTCGATGCCTACGGGCGCGTGTATCTCACCGATCGTCCCGATCATGGGGGCTACAAGCGGTTGGTCCGCACCTGGAAGGGTTGGTCCCAGTCTCGGGGCGCGGCGTCCATCAACTATCGGCTCCTCGAAGCCAACCGACGCCGCTTCGCCGAGTCCATTTCGCGCGCCGCGCGCAGCCGTGCGCTGCCCACTGCGCTGGTGCACGCCGTGATTACCGCCGAATCCGCTTATGACCCAAATGCCGTGTCCTCGGCCGGGGCGGTTGGCCTGATGCAGCTGATGCCGCAGACCGCAGAGCGCTATGGTGTTCGCGACCGGCGTGATCCAGTCGCGAATATTGCCGGTGGAACCCGGTATCTGCGCGACTTGCTGGGTATGTTCGACAACGATCTGGTATTAGCCATCGCGGCCTACAACGCGGGGGAGAATGCGGTCATCCAGCACGGACGCCAGATCCCCCCCTATGAGGAAACCCGCACCTATGTGAAGCGGGTTCTCAAGTATTACGACGACTACCGAAAGATGTCGCTCTGAGCGACTCTCTCACTCGTCGGTGACGCAGCCTTCCGACGCTGATTTCACGGTCTTGATGAACTTATAGAGGGTCCCTCGCGTGACCTTGTAAGGCGGCATCGTCCAGGCAGTCTCGCGCTTGGCCATCTCTGCGTCACTTACATCCACATCCAGCCGACCGTGCTCTGCGTCGATGGTGATGACGTCGCCCGCACGGATCAGCGCGATTGGTCCGCCCAGCTGTGCTTCCGGCACCACGTGACCGACGATGAATCCATGCGAGCCGCCCGAAAACCGTCCGTCGGTGATCAGGGCGACTGAATTGCCGAGGCCTGCCCCCATGAGCGCCGAGGTCGGGGTGAGCATTTCGGGCATTCCGGGACCGCCCTGCGGACCTTCGTAACGGATCACCACCACGTCACCTTTCTCGATACCTTTCTGTTCGAGGGCGGCGAGCATGTCCTCTTCCGAGTCATACACCTTTGCCGGACCCGTAAAACGCAGGCCTTCCTTGCCCGTGATTTTCGCGACTGATCCACCCGGTGCGAGATTGCCGCGCAGGATCTGGATGTGACCGGTTTCCTTGATGGGGTTGGAGAGGGGCCGAATCACTTCCTGGTCGGGTGTCAGGCCGGGAAGGTCTGCGAGATTTTCAGCCACGGTCTTGCCGGTGCAGGTCAGGCAGTCACCATTGATGAGTCCGTTCTCCAGCAGGAATTTCATTACGGCTGGAATACCCCCAATTTTCTGAACGTCTTCCATCACGAAGCGGCCGCTGGGCTTAAGGTCCGCCAGCAGAGGCACCCGGTTGGAGACCGCCTGGAAATCGTCAAGGGCGAGTTCCACACCCGCGGCCCGCGCCATCGCCAACAGATGGAGCACGGCATTCGTCGAGCCCCCTAGAACAGATACCACCACCATCGCGTTTTCGAAGGCGGCACGCGTCATGATGTCCCGGGGTTTGATATCGCGCTCCAGCAGCACGCGAATCGCCGCCCCGGCGCTGAAGCACTCCTCATGCTTCAGCGGATCGACAGCGGGCGTGGACGAGCTGTAGGGCAGCGACATGCCCATGGCTTCAATGGCAGAGGCCATCGTGTTGGCGGTGTACATCCCGCCACAGGCACCGGCGCCAGGACAAGCATTGCGCACGATTTCCTCGCGGCGCTGGTCGTCGATGGTACCGGCGAGGTAGGCGCCGTAGCACTGGAACGCAGACACGATATCCAGCGTTTCGCCACGCGAGTGACCCGGTTTGATGGTGCCGCCGTATACCATCAGTGCCGGCCGATTGAGGCGTGCCATGGCGATGATGCAGCCCGGCATGTTCTTGTCACAGCCGGGAATGGAGATATTTGCGTCATACCACTGGCCGCCCATCGTGGTCTCGATGGAGTCGGCGATGATTTCGCGCGACTGCAGGGAGTAGCTCATCCCGTCGGTGCCCATCGAGATCCCATCGCTCACCCCGACGGTGTTGAACCGCATGCCCACCATGCCCGCGGCTTCCACACCCGCTTTGACCTTGGCGCCGAGATCGAGAAGGTGCATGTTGCAGGGGTTGCCCTCAAACCACACGCTGGCAATCCCGATCTGGGCTTTATCCAAATCTGAGCGGGTGAGGCCAGTCGCGTAGAGCATCGCTTGCGAGGCGCCCTGCGCGCGAGGCTGGGTGATACGCGCG
>JBIKOF010000209.1:0-4388 GCA_044358205.1 Gammaproteobacteria bacterium
ATGGAACACCGGAGCAGCGCGCGAGATACCTGCCGAAAATTCTCGCCGGCGAACACATCTGGTGCCAGGGTTATTCAGAACCGAATTCTGGATCCGATCTCGCGAGCCTTCGTACCGAGGCTGTGTTGGACGGTAACGAATTCATTCTAAATGGCCAGAAGACCTGGACCACGCTGGCACAGGATGCGACTCACATGTTTGTGTTGGCGCGCACTGACAAACAGGCCAAGAAACAGGCCGGGATCAGCTTCATTCTGGTGGACATGAAAAGCCCCGGGATAACAGTCCGTCCCATCCGCAACATCGCAGGTAACGAAGAATTCTGCGAAGTGTTTCTCGACAACGTTCGAGTCCCCGCGGACAGCGTGGTTGGCGGACTCAATCAAGGTTGGATGATTGCGAAGGCGCTTCTCAGCTTCGAGCGTATCTTCCTGGGGAGCCCCAAGCAGAGCCAATACGCGTTACAACGGGTGACCGAGATCTCGCAGCACCTTGGCTTATTCGACGACGCCGCATTCCTCGATCGCTACACGCGCCTCCGCTGCGATGTGATGGATCTGGAAACCTACTACAGACACTTCGCCGCACAGGTCAAACGCGGAGAAACGCTGGGTCCCGATGTTTCCATGCTGAAGGTTTTCGCCACGGAAACGTATGCGCGACTCACCGAGCTGCTGATCGATGCGGTGGGTACAGAAGGTGCCGTGCTCGGCAAGCACCCGGCAGGCGCGCACGCGGTGGATGTCCTCAGCCTGTTCTATACCTCGAGACCGGCCACCATTTACGGCGGCAGTAACGAGATTCAGCGCAATATTGTTTCCAAAGCCGTGCTGGGGCTGCCCGACTAAGCGGACGTCACGTCGGGTCCGGCTGGAGTTGCCTCAGCGATCAGGCACTCCAGCCGCGTGCATTCTGAGGTCCAGAAACAGAGTGGTGAACGGCAGGTGACGTGCCGTGTGGCACCATGCCCCGCCCACCACCGCCCCGTCGGCCGATTGAAACTGCCATGGTCCCTCACCGGTAAAGGGTGTGGGTAATACGCGTGCCAGCTTGCCCTCGAGGATTTTCTGTCCAGCCTCGCATTCGGCTATCGCGCGAAAAGCACGGGCAGCATGAATTTCCCGCACCAGCTTATCCGTTGCCCCCACCACCATCTCGGTATCGTGCAGAACGCTCGCCACTTCGGTGTCGACTGCGGGGATCCGCATCACGAAGTTGCCCTCGGTGACAGGAATCTTGCCGTAGTCGTACGCGTGGGGGAGGGGTGCGCCCGGTTCGCCGCCGAAAGGCAGCACGAAGGCGGAGTTTTCGGCGTGCGCACCGCCCGCGAGCAGCACGATTGGAAGAAGCAGCGTGCGTGGGAAAATCATTCCCGTCACGCGCCTCGGAAGGCCGGCATGACTTCGCGCGCGAACAGATCGACCGAGCGCATGGCATCCGCACCGCGTATCCCCGGCATGTGCATCCAGCAGACCATTTCGGTGCAACCGAGCGCGTCGCGATACTTGGTGATTTCCTGAATGGCGAACTCGGGGGTGCCCACGATATAGCGCTGCTTGAAGGTATCGAAGCTTACCTGCGTATGGTCGGTGATGGTGCTGCCATCATCATTGCGTAACACCCGATCGCCAGCTGCAGACGCGCGCCCGTAGACCTCACGATAAAGGTGCTCGATGGCGGGCGCTGCAATCGCTTCTGCCTCTTTCATGGTGGGCGCCACGAAAACCTGTCGGATGATCGGACGCTCCGGAATGGTCCAACCAATTTCACGGGCAGCATCTTCATAAGGTGCGTAGTGCGCCTTCAACTCCTCGATGCCGTGTCGAGGCGACATGATCTGGATGGCATGGCGCTGCGCTGCCCGCCGCAGCGAGGACTTTGCAGATACCCCATACCACAGCTGAGGATAGGGCTTCTGGACAGGTTTCGGGGTCATGACGGTTTCCGGAACCTTGAAATACTTGCCGTTGAATTCGAAGCGCTCCTGGGTCCACGCGGTGATCATCAGGTCGAGAGATTCTTCGAACCGCCCAACCCGCTCCTCGCGCGGAATGCCGTGCGCGGCAAACTCCTCTGCCACGTAACCCGGAGCCACGCCCACAATCAGTCGACCCTCGGAGATGTTATCGAGAACCGCGAGATCTTCAGCGAGCTTCAGCGGCGCATACAGAGGCACCAGCATAACGGCGGTGCCGATTTTCATGGTGCGCGTCACCGCCGCGGCTGCGCCCAAGGTGGGCAAAGGCCCCGGACAAAGTCCGTCTGTCTTTGCATGGTGCGTGGCGAGATACATCGAGCTGTAGCCCAGATCTTCCGCGCGCGGTAAGCACTGGAGCATGTCCTGATACGGTTCGCTCCAGGCTATGCCACTTCCGGGTGGGAGCTGGAACGTGAAGAGCAGTCCAAATTTCATGAGGAACCTTTCTGGCGCGGATTTGCTCAGGCCATCACCGGCGCGATATCGCAGCCGATGTCCTGCAGCGTCTTCTGGATTGCTTTCGCAACTTCTACTGAGTTGGGGCCATCCCCGTGGATGCAGAGACTCTCTGCGTCCAGTGCGACGAGGCTGCCGTCGAGGGCTTCAACCTTCCCGGTTTCCACATAACGACGCACCTGCGCGCAGGCATAGGCCACATCTGTTTCGTGCTTCTGGCGCTGGATCACCAGCGATCCGTCTGCGGCATAGTGGAGGTCGGGGTAGATCTCTCCGACCACACGGATTCCCCGCTTCTTGCAGGCGGAGGGCAGCGCGGTACTGGTGGGGGCGGGCCAGTAAAGGATCGGCTTGTCGCTGAGCTGGGCAATCGCTTCGGCCACCGCTTCGGCCAGCTCTTCCTGCGTTTTCAGTACCGAATAAAACGCACCATGAGGCTTGATATGGTGCAGTTTCATGCCTTGTGTGGCCAAGGAAGCCTGCAGCGCACCGACCTGATAGACGGTGTAGGCATAGGCGTCTTCTGCTGTGATATTCATGACGCGGCGACCGAAGCCCAGAATATCGGGCAGTCCGGGGTGCGCGCCCACCGCAATGCCATGTTCGCGTGCACGACGACAGGTTCCAATCATGGTCAGCGGGTCGCTTGCGTGGAAGCCACAGGCAACGTTTGCGGTGGTGATGAAGGGCATCATTCCCTCATCGTCCCCCATTTTCCAGTTGCCGAAGCTCTCTCCCATATCGCAGTTGATGTCGATGGTTTTCAGCATAGCCAGTCTCCGGGATCGTGCACTGGGTCGAAGTCTAACGCGCCCCGCGCGGGCCATGCCATTTCCCGCGCCTCCCGGCGGTTTTCTGAGCGTCCGGGATCAGCTGGCGAGACTGGAAACCTCGGCTGTAAGGCGGGCCGTAATGGCGGTACTGGTGCGGAGAAGGTTGGTCAGCAGTTTGATGACCAGACCGGGCGCCTCGGTTTCAAGAACCCGGAGGCTGCTTATGGAAAGGCGGTAGCACTCGACGGGGCTGTCCGCGCGAATGTCAGCAGAACGCACACCCTGCGTAAGCAGCGCCGCCTCGCCGAAGCCCATGCCCGCCGAGAGCGTTCCGAGTCGTCGCTGGGTGCCGTCTGGCAACCCCAGCAGCACGCTCACCTCTCCCGCGACCAGCAAATACAGTGCATCCGCGGGATCGCCGCGTTTCACCACGAGCGTCCCGGGTTCACACGCAAGAGACTCCAGCGCGTCACCCAGAACGACAAGTTCCTTTTCCGTCATCCCGGCACATAAATCATGTGCCGCCAGGGTCAGCCGGGGGATCTTCCGGCTGGCCTGATCATCGCCAAACCGCGCGAGCAGGAGTTCTTCTGCGCGTTCCAGCGCGCGGTCCAACTCAACTTCCATCTGCGGACTCTGCAGACCCTCGTGGATGGAGGGGGGAAGGCTCGACAACGCACTCCGCAGGGCGTCCTGTCGAACGTCTGCGAAAATTACCGCTTTGTCGGTTTCCCCGAAGCGCCGCACCAGATCGACAATAATCAGGCTGGCCGCCGGATCCACATCGGTCACACGCCGAAAATCGAGCACGCAGCAGTCCAGTTCCCCGCTCGCTTCAGTCATTTTGCGCGCAATTCGCTCCGCACCGGCGAAGCGCAGGTCGCCTTGCAATTCCAAAACCAGTGCCCGGGGGCCATAGGTATCCAGGCAGGCCTGCTGTGGGCCCGACCGGCGGCGTCGAGAACGGAGTTTGGCGAGGGAATGACTGGCGCGCAGGGTCGCCTGCGCGGGTCTTGGTGGCAGCAGAAAGTGGAGCGACAGGTCGCTTGCAAGCTTCTTGCAGACCGCGACACCTCGCGCGCTGTTGCCGCGAACGTCGAGCCTGGGAGAGAACACCCCAATCCCGAACTGCCCCGGGAGCACTGCCACGATTCCTCCGGCAACGCCACTCTTGGCCGGCA
>JBIKOF010000210.1:0-4387 GCA_044358205.1 Gammaproteobacteria bacterium
GCATACCCGAGCGCAAGCGCCCGCGGGGAGGCGCATGATTTCCGTCGCGCTCTGTACCTTCAATGGGGAACGTTACCTTCCGGCATTGCTGGCCAGCCTTGGGCAACAGAATTTGCTACCGCTGGAGCTTGTCGTGTGTGATGACGGTTCCACCGATGGAACTTGGGGACAGCTAGAGCACTTTGCCACGACCTCGCCTTTCCCGGTGCATCTCAGGCGAAATGCCAAGCGACTGGGCGTACAGGCAAATTTTCAGGCGGCGGCGTCCCTCTGTCGTGGGGCCCTGACGGCTTTCGCCGACCAGGATGATATCTGGCTGCCCGAAAAGCTCGCCAGGGCCGCCGCTGCCTTCGCGAAGGCGGAGAAACCAGCGGCGAGTCTGTATTGCACCCGTCTGACCTGCATCGATGCAGCGGGCACAGTGGTCGGTCGCACTCGAGTGCCCGCGTGTATTGGGTTTCGCAATGCACTGGTGGAGAACATCGCGACCGGATGCTCGGTGGTGTTTGGGGCGTCCCTCAAGGCCCGATTTCTGGCCGCCACGGCTGCCGACATGGAGATGCACGACTGGTGGCTCTACCTGCTCGCCAGCAGTTTCGGCGAGGTGTTTTTCGATTCCGAGCCCGGGGTGCTCTATCGCCAGCATGAGAACAACGTCGCGGGTTGGCAGCCTCGGCTATCACGTTGGCGCGCGCGTATTCTGCGCACTCACGCGCGCCTGCGCGCGGGCCGGCGAGGAATGGATTCGCTCAATCAGGCGGCCCGCTTCGTGCAGGCCTACCCCGACTGTCCCTCGCACATCAGAACCACCGTCCAGGAACTTCTTGCCCTGCGGAACGCTTCTTTACTGCCGCGCCTCGCGCGCGCTCGTAAACCCGGGGTCGCGCGTAATGATCCGATCGAGAATTTGGCCTTGCGGGCCATGATTGCGCTCGGGATTCACTGAGGAAAAAGCACGGCTTCCAAGCGCGCGAGCGTGTGCGGATTACCGAGCTGCTGGCTGTAGGCGGTGCGGCTGGCTCGGGCCAAACGTGCGCGCAGCGCAGGATTGTCCGCCAGCTCGACGATGGTTGCTGCCAGGGCTGCGGGATCCCCCGCGGGTACGGTTGCGAAGGGCGGTGTGGCAAAGTCGCGCGAGACGCGGCGCGACCACTGGGTGTCCGCCGTGATGATGGCTTTGCCCATACAGGCATAGGCATGCACCTTGAGCGGACCCACCCGCTGCGCCTTGGGTCTCGACGAGAATACGCCCAGGCAAATATCGGCGTGCGCCACCTCATCAGCCAGTTCGCCGGCCGTATGCCAGCGCCTTAACCAGCGCACCCTTTTACGCGGTGTCGCCACGAACGCGTCCAGCAAGGGGGCTCGCTGCCCATCGCCGATGAGCACAAATTCAATATCTTCGCGTGCGGCAAGGCGTGTCATTGCGGCCACGATGACTTCAATTCCATGCAGTGGAATCAGGGTGCCTGTGAAGAGCACCCGGCAACGCCCGTCCTGTCGCGATGCAGTTTCTCGCGGTGCGTAGGCGATTTCGTTGATGCATAGGCCGACGGCATGCACGCGGTCGCGCCGCAGCCCCAAGCTATGCGCCATGAAATCTGCGTTTTCGAGTGTATCGACTACCACGGCGTCCGCGACATTTAACGCCCGACGCTCGATGGCATGAAGTAGTCGTGCGCGCCAGCTACCGGGCTCTAGACGTTGGCGGTCACTGACAAGAGTGTCGTGCACGGAAATGAAGGCATCAGCCACGATCCGGGGGCGTTTCCGCCGGCGGCTCGGAAAGAGTGACCACAGAAACAGCAGGAACGGGGCCGGGTAAGGCACGTACACAGAGGTTTCCGCCGTCTGCCGCAAGAGAACCCGCAGCGCTTTCGCATGGGCAACGACAGCGAACATGCCTGCGCGCAGTCCTCGCCGCGCCGATAAGTGCCCCTGCGACTGCATGGGAA
Source organism: Gammaproteobacteria bacterium (assembly GCA_044358205.1). GTDB lineage: Bacteria > Pseudomonadota > Gammaproteobacteria > CAIKBL01. Next base: position 1,956 of record JBIKOF010000210.1, read on the forward strand.
AGGCGTATTCCTCCAGCACAATTCCCGGTGTCGAGCGCAGCCCCTCCAGCGTGTGGCGGACATTCGGATAGCCGTCGGTTGCCAGATGCACGCCAATGACGACCAGTCTTCGGGATGGCGTGGGTGTGCTCACGGCGCCTCTGTACGACGGGGCCCGAGGCGACCTGTGATGCCATCGGCAAGGCCTCGCACGAAGGCTTGCAGGCGCGCCGACTTGTCGCGCTCAAACAGCAGCAGCGAGACCAGATCCCCGCACAGGCGCCATCCTTGGCGCAGCGCCCAAGCGGGTTCGCGCCGGGCATAGAGGCGCGCCGTGTAGACGGTATTGCGGGCGATGTAGTACTTGCGGAGCGGTGCATGATCGAAGGAGGTCAGACGTGACCACGGCCGCTTGCGATGCAACCCGCCGATGCTTTGCCGGCACAGCACCGTGGCTGTGATGAACAACCGCCACCCATGTTGGCGTGCGCGCAGGGAATATTCGTGGTCCACAGAGTCGATGAAATAGTCCTCGCGAAAGGTGCCTATCTCGTCCGCAAGCGCCAGTGGCATCAGGGTTCCTGCGGTAATCAATGTTTTGCGTTCGACGGGTGCAGCGTTCGACGACAGAGACAGGAAAGGCGCGTCTCGATGTTCATTCCAGTAGTTAGCGCCAACCACCACCCGCGGGCCGGGGCACCGCGCCCACGCGTCGAGGAGTCCGTCGAGCATCTCCGGCAATGGAACGGTGTCCTGATCGAACAACACCACCCAGCTGCACCCAAGCGCCTTGGCCCCGTCGAGGCCCGTATTGAGCGCCGCCGCGAGGCCACGGTTGCTGGAATGCTGCAGCCAGCGGAAACCTTCGGTAGTGCGCAGCGGCGAGGGGCTGGGCAGGGGGCACGGCGCGCTGCCATCATCCACCACCACGAGACGTCGGAACTGGCGGAGCAGTTTTTCACAATGCAGTTCGAAACCCGGCCCGGGCTGATGACTCGTGACAATGGCGCAGATGTTGTCGCGGGTGGGTGCAATGTCCATTGCGCGGCAGTATCCCCCAGCCGCCGAACTGGATCATCCTCGGCACCCGGCGCGTGAAGATTCGCGGCTTACCTACCACGCTCGCGCGGATGCTGGCCGGGACGGGGGCCTTCCTGCCCTGGATGTGCCTGCGGGTAGTCGCGATGGCGGCAACCGTGAGCTTTGCCACCCTTGTGCTGGGGCTGGAGGCCTATGGCCAACTGGTCACTGCGCTCGCCGTGGGGGGCTTTCTGTCACCACTCGCGGGTCTGGGTTTGCACATGCGCGTGATGACCGGATGGCGAGCTGCCAAGGAGCCGCGTCCGCGGTGGCTTGGGACCCTCACAGGGGAATGGATGGTCGCAAGTCTGATATTCGCCGCGCTGGGCATGACGGGGGCTTTTATCGTTTTCAAAACCCAGACCGTGCACTGGCTGCTGGGTGTCGTGCTGGGGTTGGAAGTGTTTGCGGCATCGGGTGTCGAATGGATGTCTCGCGTCGCCCTGATGCGCGGCGGTACCGCGGCCTACGCCCGCCTGCTGGCCCTTTTTCAGCTTGGCCGCCTGATGCTTTTGCTACCCCTGGGCCTCATGGGTTCGTGCAGCCTCACAACGTTTGCAGGTGTCTGGAGTTTCGCGACCGGGATCAGTCTTTGGGGAACAGCCCGGGCGGTCGGTTTGCCGCGTCCAATTTCGCCCACCCCGGCCTCTCTGGCTGCCGCGCTGCGGGGTGGTGCGCCGTTCATGGCCGGCGCCGCCGCTTACCGTCTGCAGGCGGAATTCAACAAACCCGTGATCGCTGGGACCGGTTTCGCGCTGGCAGGTGCCCTGGGACTTGCGCAACGGGTGATCGACATCGCTGCGCTGCCGATTCTGGGCTTGCAGATGGGGTTGTCTCAGCGCGTGTTTTCGGGAGGGGCGGCGGTTCGGACGATTGTGTTGCAGGCCTGCCTGAGCCTCTGTGTCGCGGGGCTCATCGGTCTCGGTATCGCCATGGTTGCCCCCACGCTCGGGACGCATCTCGGGGCGGACTATGCACCCGCAATTCACGCGCTTGTACAACTCGCTGCGCTACCAACGCTGCAGGTGCTACGCCAAACACTCACACTTCTACTGGTCTGCCGGGAGCAGGCCCGACTGCTGCCGGTGGCGGAACTCCCTGCCTGCGCCGCGGGAATTCTGGTGACCGTGGCGCTGGTCCCAGACCTCGGGATTACCGGTGCGGTTTGTGGTCTCTATGCGGGTGAATTCACCCAGATTTGCATCCAGGCCGCGCTACTGCGCTTTGGGGCGCGCAGCGTATCGGAACCGCAACCCTAGCGCATCGCGCCGGTGGGGCCTAACAGCGTCCGCATCTCGTCGAAGATCTTGGTGGTGGCGGCGAGCACATGACCGTCGTCCAGCAGGGAGTGGCCTTCGTGGATGGGACCCACC
>JBIKOF010000211.1:0-4386 GCA_044358205.1 Gammaproteobacteria bacterium
CGAGCAGATGAAGGAGATTCAGCAACAGCTCGGGCTCGCCAAAGATGACAAGCTCATGGAGCTAGAACGGCTGAAGGGAAATCTCGAAGGTGCGACGCTTCCGGCCGATGCTCAGGCGCGTATCGACGAAGAAATGCGCAAGCTGTCCCTGCTCGATACCGGATCCCCCGAATACGGCGTGACCCGCAATTATCTCGACCATCTTACGCGCCTGCCTTGGGGGCGCTTCACTGCCGACAATGTCAACATCGAACATGCACGTGAAGTGCTGGAGGCCGATCACGAGGGGCTGTCCGATGTGAAAGATCGCATCGTGGAGTTTCTGGGTGTCGGCGCGCTGAAGGGGGAAGTCTCGGGTTCCATCTTGCTGCTCGTCGGCCCACCCGGAGTCGGCAAAACGTCTATCGGGCGATCCATCGCCACTGCGCTCGGACGCAAGTTCTATCGCTTCAGTGTGGGCGGGATGCGCGATGAGGCCGAGATCAAAGGACATCGCCGTACCTATATCGGTGCAATGCCGGGAAAATTCATTCAGGCTCTGCGCGAGACAGGGTCGTCGAATCCGGTCGTGCTGCTGGATGAAATCGATAAGGTTGGCGCTTCGTATCAGGGCGATCCGGCTTCAGCCTTGCTCGAAGTGCTCGACCCGGAGCAGAACACGGGATTTCTCGACCATTACCTCGATGTGCGTTACGACCTTTCCCATGTACTTTTCATCTGTACAGCGAACCAGCTCGACACCATTCCACGTCCCTTGCTGGATCGCATGGAGATCATCCGGCTTTCCGGTTATCTGGCGGAGGAGAAGCAGGCTATCGCCAAGCGTCATCTGTGGCCCAAACAGCGCGAGCGTGCAGGGTTGAAGTCGGCCCAGATTGCATTGAGCGACTCGGCGCTGAAGCGCGTGGTCAACGAATACGCGCGGGAGGCCGGGGTGCGCAACCTCGAAAAACAGCTCAGCCGCATCGCGCGCAAAGCCGTTATCCGGATCCTCGAGAAGCGCGATCTCAAGGTTCAGGTGAACGTGGAAAATCTCGAACAGTTTCTGGGCAAGCCGCTTTTCCGAAAAGAGACGCCGCAGCACGGGGTTGGGGTGGTGACCGGGCTCGCCTGGACGGCGATGGGCGGTGCGACGCTGGATGTCGAAGCGAGCCTCGTCCACACGCGCAATCGAGGTTTCAAGCTTACGGGTCAGCTGGGCGATGTAATGAAGGAATCAGCTGAAATCGCCTACAGCTACGTAGCCGCGCACCTTGAGGTCTACGGGGGTGATCCCAAGTACTTCGATGAATCCTTCGTGCACCTGCATGTCCCGGAGGGCGCAACGCCGAAGGACGGACCCAGCGCCGGGATCACCATGGCAACCGCGCTCCTGTCGCTTGCCCGCAAGCAGGCGCCTCTGGCGGGTTGTGCCATGACCGGCGAGCTCACGCTCACCGGGCGTGTGCTGCCAGTGGGCGGAATTCGCGAGAAGCTGATCGCCGCGAAACGCAACGGCTTGAAGCACGCACTTCTGCCGGAGGCGAACCGGGGCGATTACGAAGAGCTACCCGATTACATCAAAGCCGGGATCACGGTGGACTTTGTGGGGCATTACCGGGAGGTCTTCGAGAAGGTATTTGCGCCGCCCAGACCCAGCAGGGCGCGGGCACGCGTCGCGAATTCCGGCAGAACAAAGGCGAGTGCAACCGCCACCGCCAAGGTCAGCAAGGCCGTGACGCCGAAGACGGCGGTCAAATCGAGACCTAAACGCAGAAGCAAGGTGGTGTAGAGCGCAGAGCCCACCATGAAGGCTGCGTTGAGGACGTTCAGTCCGGCAATGATGCGCGCTCTTGCCTGCGGCTCAGCCCGCGCCTGTAACGCTGCGTTGAGCGGCACTACGTAGACCGCCCCCGCAGCGCCCAGACCAACGAGGGCCAGAAAGAAAGCGCGTGCGCCCGGGTGGCCCAGCAGGCTGGCGGCATCCAGTGCGCTTGAAGTTGCCGGGGCGCCGCGCACGCTAACCCACACCATCACCCCGACCAGCGCTATCGCGGCCGGAAGCATCAACCCCAGCTCTACCCGTCGGCGGGACAGCCATTCGCACCACAGCGAGCCAAAGCCGATGCCAAGCGTGAACGCAGCGTTGAGCAGGGTCACCGCACTCTCGTCGGCCTTCAGCAAATCCTTCCCGAAACTTGGGACGAGACTGAGGCAGGTGGCGCCCAGAAACCAGAACCAGGAAATCGCGATCTGCAGGGCGGCAAGCTCGCGTGACCGCAGTGCGTCACGCAGCAGCCGCCAGGTCGCGCGATCGAGGCGCCAGTCGATTCCAAGGTTCGCGTCGCTGGGTGCGGCGGCCGGGACTTGGCGCGCACACACATAGCCTGTGATTGCTACGCCGAGCACGGCCGCGATTACAGGCAGAGGATTGGAGTGTGACCACGCGGCCAGCGTACCGCCGAGCATGGCCCCGGTGAGTATGGCGATATAAGTCGCCATCTGGATGAGCGCGTTACCGCCGGTCAGTTCGTCCTCCGCCAGATGTTGCGGAAGGATGCCGTATTTGAGCGGGCCGAAAAACGCGCTGTGGGTCCCCATCAGGAAAAGCACGCCAAGCAGAAAACCGGCACTTTCGAGATGAAAGCCCACGGCACCCAGCCCCATGACCACGATTTCGGAAAGCTTCACCAGACGGATGATGCGTGACTTTTCGTAGCGGTCCGCAAGCTGACCTGCGAGCGCGGAGAAGAGGAAGAAGGGCAGGATAAAGATCCCGCCGCTCAGTACGACCAGTTCGCTGGCGGGCAGGGCGCTGGTTTCTCCCAGGCGGAAGGTGATGAAGATCACAAGCGCGAAGCGGAAGATGTTGTCGTTGAGGGCGCCTAGAAACTGGGCCCAGAACAGCGGCCAGAAGCGCCGGGAGGCGAGAAGGCTGAACTGGCTCATGTCAGATCAGCGTCCGGAGGTTGTCGGACTACCGCGCAGGGTAGCCGACGACCTCGGAAGGAAAACGGCCTCAGAATGGGATGTCGTCGTTGAAATCATCGGGTGGCGCGTAATCACGCGCGGTTTGCGGCGCATTGCCGCCACCGCTGCTGCGAGGACTGCGCGCTGCGGGCGCTTCGCGTCCACCGCCGCCTTCACCCATGCCGCCCCCGGCACCCCCACGGCCACCCAGCATTTGCATTTCGCCGGCGACTATTTCCGTGGAGTAGCGGTCGCTGCCATCCTTGTCTTGCCACTTGCGGGTCTGCAGGCGCCCTTCGACATAGACCTGGGAGCCCTTGCGCAGATACTCACCGGCTATTTCGGCGAGCTTGCCAAAGAACACCACCCGGTGCCATTCCGTGCGTTCCTGGAGATCACCGCTTTCCTTGTCGCGCCAGGATTCGGCAGTCGCGAGCCTGATGTTGGTGATGGCACCGCCGCCGGTGGCGTAACGCACTTCCGGATCCGCGCCGAGATTGCCAATGAGCATGACTTTATTGAGACCGCGTGCCATGGGGAACTCCTTTGAATTTTGGTTGAGGGCAGCCTCCTTGCTGCGGGGCGAGTGTACCTGCGCAGAGGCGGCTGCCGCCACCCGAGGCCGGGCTCCGTAGGGCCGGGCAATCAGTCCTCTTTAGGCGCCACCAGAGACAGCACGCCCTGTTGTGAGAGCACCAGCCACAACAGGGCCAAGAGGCCCGAGGCTGCGAACACGCCGTGGCTGCCAAACAGGCTTGCCGCACTGCCGCCGACAAGCCCCCCAATGAATGTGCCCACAAACTGGCCGGTGGCATAGGTGCCGAGCGCGGCCCCTTTGCTGGACGCGGGCGCGGCTTTGGAAATGAGGCTAGGCAGGACGGCTTCGAGGAAATTGAAGCCGGCGAAAAAGAGGGTGAGGGTGGCGATGATCCCCGCGTGGCTGGGGGGCAGCGCCCATAGGAGACCCTCGGCCACGATGAGTGTAGAAATGGCCACCGGGAAGAGCCGACGGTCCAACCCTCCGCGATGACTACGGCCGAGCAAAGGCCCGACGATCACCAGCGAGAGCAGCATGGACGGGAGATATACCGTGTAGTGCTCTGCTTTCGGCAGCGCCAGATCCTGCGCCAGCACCAGTGGAATGGATACAAAACTGGAGGCGAGCACGAGGTGCAGAAAGAGCACGCCAAAATACAGCGCACGGAGGTGAGTGGAGGTTTCGGCCGTAGTCGTCACTACGATGGCCAGCGGCGGCGGAGGCTTAGGCACACCTAGCGTCACCAGCAGCAGCGCGGCAGCTCCCGCGGTAGCAGCAAAGAGAAAGACGCCGCGCAATCCCCATGCCGCATCAACCACCGGACCCAGCATGAAGGCGAGCGAAAATGCCACACCAATGCTGACGCCAATGATCGCCATGCTCTTGGTGCGCTGTGCGGG
>JBIKOF010000212.1:0-4364 GCA_044358205.1 Gammaproteobacteria bacterium
GATCACTGCAAGGGGAATCACCCCTAACGCGGAGATGGCGAGAACCTCGAACGCCATCACCCAACCCAGGCTCGCAATGAGCCACTGGGTCAGCGGCGCGAAGATGAACTGTCCGAGCGATGCCCCTGCATTGATGAGGCCCGCCGCCAGTGGGCGGCGCTCCGCCGGCAGGTAACGCGCAAGCCAGCCAATGAGGATAGAAAAACTCCCGGCGCCCGCGCCGGCAGCGGTAAGGATGCCGAGTAGCAGCGTGAGCATGGGCGCGGTGTGGGCCAGCGGGGTCAGCGCTGTGCCCACGGCGACCATGGCTGAACCCAGCACGATGACGCGCAGACTACCCCAGCGTTCGACCAATGCCCCGAAGACAGGCTGCGCTATTCCCCATACAAGTTGCGAGATCGCGAAGGCAAAGCTGATCTCGACCAGTGTCATCGAACGGTCGGCATCCAGGGGTGCGATGAAGAGCCCAAGCGACTGACGCGCGCCCATGTTGAGCAGCAGGATGGCACTTGCCGCCGCGATCAGCAGGCCAAGCCCCGGCGCGGCGGGTGTCTGCGCTTCAACTGCGTGACTCCCGGACGTGGGACTCATGCGCGTTCCCGCACCCCAAAGCTGGCAACGAAACCTGCCGCACAGCCGAACATCACGTAATAGGCGGGCGCAAGCGGATCACCGGTGGCCTCGATGAGCCAGGTGACGAAGAAGGGGGCAAAGCCGCCGAAGATCATCACCGCGAGGTTGTAGGCGAGCGACAACCCGCTTGAACGTACGCGGGCATCGAACTGCTCCGCGACGGCGGTGGATACCGCGCCGTAGAAGATCCCGAGCAGTGAAGCGAGGACCACCTGCATCAGCAGCAGGTTGCCCAAACCCGGGGCTGCGTGGGTGCGGGCAAACATGGGATACAGCGCAAGGAAAAGCACGACGCAGCCGGTCATCAACACGGGTCGGCGACCCACTCGATCCGAGATGGCGCCAAACACCGGCACCATGGCTGACAGGCAGATGAGAGCAACGACCTGTACCTTGAAGGCATCCGCCAATGCGATTCCGAGTTGTTGCTGAGCGAAGGTCGGGATGTAGATGAGGATCACGTAGTAGGTGATGGTGCCGCAGATGATGAGGCCAAACGTCGTCAACACGGCGCGCAGGTTCTGATGCAGCAGGGTTACCAGCGGCAGGCTCGGGCCGGGGGCAGCACGCGCGCGGGTGAACTCTTCGGTTTCTTCCATATGTCGTCGGATATAGAGCGCGACCGGTCCGATGAGCAGGCCGAGCACGAAGGGAATTCGCCAGCCCCAGGCATCGAGATCTTCCGGCGAGAGAAGTGTGGTCACGAGCAGGCCTGCGCCCGCGCCCCCGAGCGCGGCAGCGGTCAGTCCCAGTTGCTGGAGTGATCCGTAGAGCCCGCGTTTGCCGGCCGGTGCAATCTCCACAAGAAAGGCGGTGGCGATAGCGAACTCGCCGCCCGTGGCAAATCCCTGCAGCAGCCGCGCCACGACCATCAGGATGGGCGCGCCGATTCCGATTGCCGCATAGGTGGGCGCGGTGGCGATGATGAGCAGGGCGAGCGTCATCAAACCCATGATGAGCTGCATCGCCGCCTTGCGGCCGTGACGGTCTGCATATAGGCCCAGCACGATGCCGCCTATCGGTCGCATGACGAAGCCCACGCCAAATGTCGCAGTGGTTTTCAACAATGCCAGCAGTGGGCTGTCTTCGGGAAAGAACAGGCGGGAGATGATGACGGTGAGAAAGCCGAAGACGACGAAGTCGTACCACTCCAGCGCATTGCCGATGACGGCGGCAAAAACCTGTTTGCGACGCGAGGCGGCCATGCGGGGTCCCCAGAAAAAACAAACCACGAGTTTACCTTGTTTGCCCCCGGTCGCCCGCGCTGCGCCAAGGTTTCCCGGTGCCGCGTGCATCCGGTAGAGTCGGGTCACTCAAGCGGAGGACGGGTGATGCGTCGAATCTGGAAACTTCTTGCAGGCGCGACCCTGTTCGCGGTGTGCAGTCAGGGCAGTGCGGAGGACGACAAGGCGCTGGGTGCCCAGCTATTCGCTGCTCATTGCGCAGGTTGCCACAGCACGACCCCCGCGCCCCGCGCCATGACCCCCGCAGAAATGGCGAAGCTGCCGCCCGAAAAGATTTTTCATGCCCTGATGGCGGGCCAAATGATGCCGCTGGCGGCTACGCTGGGCGAACTCGAACGCAAGGCCATCGCGATTTACGCCTCAGGCATTCCCTGGGGCACCGTCCCCACCGCCAAGGTGGAGGAGAAGCTCACGCGCTGCGCCGACAGCCCCCCGCTGCCCGCCGATGCGCTGGAGCGCCCGCACTGGACCGGCTGGGGGCTCGATCCCGAAAACTCGCATTTTCAACCGGCGGCGCGCGCGGGCCTCGACGCCGCAGGTCTGGCGAACCTGGAACTGAAATGGGCTTTTGGATTTCCGGGGGGCACCACGGTATCCACCCAGCCCGCAGTTGCGGGCGGGCGCATTTTCCTGGGTTCCCACGAGGGTGGAATTTATGCGCTCGATGCGCGCACGGGATGCGCACACTGGAAGTTTCCGACGCCGGCCGCAGTGCGCGGAGCGGTTCATCTGGTGAAACGTGACGACGGACGCTTCGTGCTCTACACCGCCGATCGCAGCGCCCAGGTCTATGCGCTGGACGCCAACACGGGAGATCTCCTGTGGCAACGCAAAGTCGAAGATCATCCACAGGCGTTGGTCACCGGATCGCTCGCCCTGCATGAAAACCTGCTCTATGTGCCGGTGGCGTCCTTCGAGGAGCTCGCCGGCGCGTCCGAACGTTACGAGTGCTGCACCTTCCGCGGGAGCGTCGTGGCGCTCGACGCCGCCACGGGGGAACAACGTTGGAAGTCCTACATCATTCCCGAGACCCCAGCCAAAACCCGCGTGAACGCCGCCGGCACCCAACTATGGGGACCGTCCGGCGCCGCCATCTGGTCGCAACCGACCATCGACGCCAAGGCCGGCGTGCTCTATGTCACGACGGGCGACAGCTACTCTGCGCCGGCGGCAGACACTAGCGATGCCGTGCTCGCCATGGATCTCGTCACAGGCGACCACCGTTGGCATGTTCAGGCGACGCCGGATGATGCCTTCTCGCTTGCCTGTGTCTCGCCCACTGCCGATCCCCAGACCCGCAAAGAGTGTGGCCCCGACATCGACTTCGGCGCCTCCGCCATTCTGCGTAAGCTGCCCGATGGGCGACGCGTTCTGCTTGCGGGACAGAAGTCCGGTGTCCTCCATGCGCTCGACCCGGATGCCGGAGGCAAGGTGCTGTGGCAGAAGCGACTCTCTCCCGGCGGTGTTCTTGGCGGTATTGAGTGGGGCTTTGCCGCCGACGACAGCACGGTGTATGTGCCCATTTCGGATGTCTGGGAAAGCAAATTTGCCAAAGGTGCCGCCGGCGGCGTGTATGCCGTACGCATCGCCGATGGGGCAGAGGTATGGAACACCCCGGCCGCAACGCCCGCATGCGAGGGCACGCCGGGTTGCAACGCCGGCCAGCCAGCGGCAGCGACGCTCATTCCGGGCGTCCTTTTCTCGGGCTCCATGGACGGTCACATGCGCGCCTATGATCCCGCCACCGGCAAGGTCCTCTGGGACTACGACACGCTGCGCGAGTATCCCACCGTGAACGGGGTGCCCGCCCATGGTGGCGCCATCAAGGGCGCTGGTGTCACGGTGGCCGATGGCTGGGTTTACTTCGGCTCCGGTTATGGACTCTGGGGCCTGCCCGGAAACGTCTATCTTGCCTTCGGGCCAAAAGGGACAACGCCATGATCACCGTGATGGGACGCGTGAAAATCGAGGAACTGTCGAAGTTTCTGGGCATGTTCGCGACCCGCGGGGCAGCCATGCGGCGCTATCATGGGTCTGAAGATGCTCAGGTATTCAAGGTGAGCGAGGCCGAGAATGAAGTCATCGTGCTGTTCACGTGGCGCAGCCGCGAGGCCTTCGAAGGCTTTCTGGCCGACCCGGAGGTAAAGACGACGATGGCTTCCAGTGGAACGTTGGGCAAGCCCGAATTCACCTACCTGGAACCCTTGGCGCGATTCCCCGGCTGAGCCCCAGACTCCAAAGGAACTGTCATGTCGCACTCCGTGCCCTACTCGATGCTGGATCTGGCACCGGTCGCCGAAGGCGCCACGCCCGCAGATGCCTTCCGCCACGCGCGCGATCTTGCGCGCCACGCCGAGCAATGGGGGTTCCAGCGTTACTGGCTTGCTGAACACCACAACATGCCCGGCATCGCGAGCGCTGCCACGGCAGTGGTGATCAGCCACGTCGCAGCCGGTACCACCCGCATCCGCGTGGGTGCCGGTGGAA
>JBIKOF010000272.1:0-3741 GCA_044358205.1 Gammaproteobacteria bacterium
GTGGGGCTGCGCGTCGCTCGGTGGCGCGGGCGCTGTCCGCTCTGCGTGGACTGTGTGCCCACCTCTGCCGGCACGGACATGGCAAGCTTGATCCCACCCGGGGTTTGCGTCCACCGAAAGGGGAAAAACGCCTGCCGGCGCTGCTGGATGTCGATCAGACCGCGCGTTTGCTCGACGGCGTGCCCGAAACCTGGCTGGACTTTCGCGACCTAGCGATGTGGGAGCTGACCTATTCCTGTGGCTTGCGCGTATCTGAACTCGTGGGACTCGATCTGCCCGCACTCGATCTCGCAGACGGGCAGGTCAGGCTGCTTGGGAAAGGCCGCAAGCAGCGTATCGTGCCCGTGGGTAGGCAGGCCAAGGCGGCCCTCGAGATCTGGTTGCAGCGCCGGCGGGAGCGCGTGCAGGCAGGGGAGGTGGCCTTGTTCCTCAACCAGCATGGTCATCGTTTGACGGTGAGGCAGGTCCAGCTGCGGCTCAAGCGCTGGGCGCGTCGGCAAGGTCTGGAGACGAGTCTGCATCCGCATATGCTGCGACATTCCTTCGCGAGCCACTTGCTGGAGTCTTCCGGTGACCTGCGGGCCGTGCAGGAATTGCTCGGCCACAGCGACATCCGCACCACGCAGGTCTATACGCACCTCGATTTCCAGCATCTCGCTCGGGTTTACGATCAGGCGCACCCTCGGGCCCGACGCCGCTAAGGCGGCCGCTGCCGGCGCGGCCACCGGGATGGCTGATGTACAATCGGCGCTCTCCATCACGATGTCCCGCATGAGTAACTTCCACGCCACGACCATCCTCTCAGTGCGACGTCCCGGCCATGTGGCCATCGGCGGCGACGGTCAGGTCTCAATGGGAGACCAAATCCTCAAAGGCAACGCCCGCAAGGTGCGTCGACTCCATCAGGGTCGCGTCATTGCCGGATTCGCCGGCGGTACAGCCGACGCCTTTACGCTCTTCGAACGCTTCGAGGCCAAGCTCGACAAGCATCAGGGCAACCTGATGCGCGCCGCGGTGGAATTGGCAAAAGATTGGCGAACCGATCGCGCCCTGCGCCGCCTGGAAGCGTTGCTCGCGGTGGCTGATACCAGTCACTCGCTGATCATTTCGGGCACGGGCGATGTGATTGAACCCGAGGATGAGGTGATGGCCATCGGTTCGGGTGGGTCGTTCGCGCGCGCAGCAGCTCGCGCGCTGGTCGAGAACACCGAGCTCGACGCACCCACCATCGTCCGTAAGGGGCTCGCTATCGCAGCCGACATCTGTGTCTACACCAACACCAATCACGTGATCGAAGAGTTGAGGACCTGACGTGACGCAATCCCTCGACCCCATGATGGCGCTCACGCCGCAGCAGATCGTCGAACAGCTCGACCGCCATATCGTTGGTCAGGACGCCGCCAAGCGCGCCGTGGCCATCGCCTTGCGCAACCGCTGGCGCCGGATGCGGGTGGAACCCGCGCTGCGTCAGGAAATCACGCCGAAGAACATTCTCATGATCGGCCCCACCGGGGTCGGCAAGACCGAAATTGCCAGACGGCTCGCACGGCTCGCGGGCGCGCCCTTCATCAAGGTGGAAGCAACCAAGTTCACCGAAGTCGGCTATGTGGGACGTGATGTCGAATCCATCATCCGCGACCTCGCCGAGGCGTCGCTGAACATGATGCGCGCCGAGGCCATGGATACTGTGCGTGGCAAGGCAGAAGAAGCCGCCGAGGAACGCATTCTCGACGCCCTCTTGCCGTCGGCGCGCGGCGGCAGCGAGAGTGGTTCTGGCGAAGACCGGTCCGGAACCCGGCAACGGTTTCGCAAGATGCTGCGGGAAGGGTCGCTGGACGACAAGGAAATCGAGATCGAGCTCGCCATGTCCCAGCCGGGAGTCGAAATCATGGCCCCGCCAGGCATGGAGGAGATGACGAGCCAGCTTCAGAGCATGTTCCAGAATCTCGGTGCCGGGCGTCGCCGATCGCGGCGACTGCGCATCGCCAATGCCTTTCGTCTCCTCACCGAGGAGGAAGCCGGCAAGCTCATCAACGAGGAAGACCTGCGCACCCGTGCCATCGAGAATGTCGAGCAGAACGGCATTGTGTTCATCGATGAAATCGACAAGATTGCCCGCCGCGCCGAAGTGAGCGGCGCGGATGTCTCGCGCGAGGGAGTCCAGCGCGACCTGTTACCGCTGGTTGAAGGCTGCGCAGTGACGACCAAATACGGCATCGTGCGGACTGACCATGTGCTGTTCATCGCGTCCGGCGCTTTCCATCTGGCTAAGCCTGCCGATCTCATTCCCGAACTGCAGGGCCGTCTGCCCAATCGCGTCGAGCTGAAGCCCCTCGATGTCGAGGATTTCGTTCGCATTCTCACCGAACCCAGTGCCTCCCTTACTGAGCAGTATCAAGCCCTGATGGGCACTGAAGGGGTAACCCTGCGCTTTGCCGCCGATGGCGTGCGGCGGATTGCCGAAATCGCCCATCACGTCAATGAGCGCAACGAGAACATTGGCGCGCGTCGGCTGCACACGGTGATGGAGCGCCTGCTGGAGGGATTGTCATTTGTGGCGCCCGAAGGCTTGCAGCGAGAAGTCGATATCGACGCGGCGTACGTCGAGAATCACCTCGGCGCACTGGTGAAAGACGAAGACTGGGCGCGTTACATTCTCTGAGCCTGCTCGCAGGCAAGATTTTCAGTAGTTGGCCAAACGGCGAGGATTGCAATCCATGGCGCATCATCAACCCGTCGACCTGGTGCTGCATCAGCGCTCCAGAGTGCTGGAGGTCAGTTTCGAGGACGGCGTGAGCTATCGCCTGCCTTGTGAATACCTCCGCGTCTACTCGCCCTCGGCCGAGGTTCGGGGGCACGGGCCGGGGCAGGGCACACTTCAACTCGGCAAAGAGGACGTCAACATCAACGAAATTGAGCCGGTCGGGAACTACGCCGTGCGACTCGTATTCGATGATGGGCACGATTCCGGTCTCTTCACCTGGGATTATCTCTACCTGCTCGGCAAGCAGTACGACCACAACTGGCGGACCTATCTCGATGCGCTGCTCGAGGCTGGCCATGCCCGACGCGATCGACCGGCAAGCTGAAGTGACGGCTGACAACGGTTCAACCCACTTCGGTTTCGAGCAGGTTACGCCTGCCGAGAAGACAGCGCGCGTGCGCGATGTCTTCGAGTCCGTGGCCAGCCGTTACGACTTGATGAACGACCTGATGTCGTTCGGTCTTCATCGGTGGTGGAAACGTCATGCCATCGCCGCAGCGCGCGTGCGTGCGGGTCAACGTGTGCTCGATCTGGCCGGCGGCTCGGGTGATCTTACCCTCAGCCTCGCACGTCTGGTTGGTGCGCAGGGCGAAGTGGTACTGGCAGACATCAACGGCAGTATGCTCGGGGTGGGGCGCGATCGCGTGCTCGATGCGGGCCTCGTCGAGCAGGTGCGTATCGTGCAGGCGAACGCGGAGAAGCTACCCTTCCCCAATCGTCATTTCGACTGTGCCACCATCGCCTTTGGTTTGCGCAATGTCACCTTCAAGGAGCAGGCGCTGGCTGAGCTGTTCCGTGTCTTGCGTCCGGGCGGGCGTCTCCTGGTGCTCGAATTCTCTCGCGTCCAGGCCCCCGGTCTGACCCGTCTATACGATGCCTACTCCCTGCACCTGCTACCGCGACTCGGTCGACTGGTGGCGGATGACGAAGCGAGTTACCGCTATCTCGCAGAATCGATCCGTATGCATCCTGCGCAG
>JBIKOF010000004.1:0-13404 GCA_044358205.1 Gammaproteobacteria bacterium
TGCTACCGGTACTCAGCCCCATCGGCCTCGATCCCTCGCACCCGTTTCCACGCATCCTCAACAAGAGTCTCAATTTTCTGGTGTCGCTGGAGGGCACAGATGCGTTCGGCCGCGACAGTGCGATCGCCATTGTGCAGGCCCCGCGCGCCCTGCCCCGCATCATCAA
Source organism: Gammaproteobacteria bacterium (assembly GCA_044358205.1). Taxonomy (GTDB): domain Bacteria; phylum Pseudomonadota; class Gammaproteobacteria; genus CAIKBL01. Next base: position 167 of record JBIKOF010000004.1, read on the forward strand.
TATTCCTGAAGCCTATGCGACTGGCCCTCACGAATTCGTGTTCCTGTCGTCCATCATCCACGCGCACGTGGAAGATCTCTTCCCGGGCATGCGCGTCACCGGCTGTTACCAGTTTCGCGTGACGCGCAATAGCGATCTGTTTGTCGATGATGAAGACGTGGAAGACCTGTTACATGCGCTGGAAGGAGAACTCCAGCAACGCCGATTTGGGGATGCCGTGAGACTGGAAGTGGCGGTTGAGTGCCCGGATGAAATGGTGTCGCTGCTGCAGGGCGAGTTTGAACTGGAGGTCGCCGACATCTACCGGTGTACGGGGCCAGTAAACCTTACGCGGCTAATGGCCGTGCCCGACATGGTCGAACGCGCAGATCTCAAATTCCCGGTATTCGTTCCGGCGCGTCCGCGACGCTTGCCTGTCGGGGTCGATATGTTCGAGACCATTCGTCAGGGAGATCTGCTGCTCCACCACCCCTATGAGTCCTTCATGCCTGTGGTGGAACTGCTACGCCAGGCAGCCGCCGACCCGGACGTGCTGGTGATCCGGCAAACGCTATACCGTACCGGCCCCGACTCCCCCATTGCCCGCACGCTCATCGAAGCGGCGCGCGCCGGCAAGGAAGTGACGGTGGTGGTCGAACTAAAAGCGCGCTTCGACGAGGAAGCCAACATCGAACTCGCGACGCGTCTGCAGGAAGCGGGTGCCCATGTGGTCTACGGTGTGGTGGGCTACAAGACCCACGCCAAGATGATTCTCATCGTCCGTCGCGAGGGCAAGCAGCTCAGACGATATATCCACCTTGCGACCGGCAATTACCATCCGCGTACTGCACGACAGTACACAGATTTCGGGCTCTTTACCTGCGACAACGCCATCGGCGTCGACGTGCAGAAAATCTTCCAACAGCTCACTGCGCCGGGCCGTCCGGGCCGTTTGAAGAAACTGATGCAATCCCCGTTCGGGCTGCATCAACGGATACTCGCGCTGATCGAGCGCGAGGCCGCTCATGCGCGTGCTGGCCGCCCCGCGCGCATCGTGGCAAAGATGAATTCGCTCCTCGAGGTCAATGTCATCAAGGGACTCTACGCCGCGTCTCAGGCGGGTGTGACAGTCGAACTCATCGTGCGTGGCATCTGCGCGTTGCGTCCCGGATTGCCGGGGATCTCGGACAATATTCGGGTGCGTTCAGTCGTTGGCCGCTTTCTGGAGCATTCACGGGTGTTTCATTTCCAGAACGATGACGCACCCGAAATCTGGCTGTCCAGTGCCGACTGGATGGGGCGCAACTTCTTCAACCGGATAGAGGCCTGTTTCCCGATTGAAGACAAGCGCCTTCGCGACCGCATTCTGAAGGAAGGGCTGGAGGCCTATTTGGCGGATACGGCACGCGCCTGGGTGTTGCATGCCGATGGGACGTATCAGCGGGTCAAGGCGGGGAGGCGCCCACGCGACGCCCAAGCCCAGCTCGCCGAGCGCCTGGCAGAGTAATCGCCGGGCAAGTCTGCCGGATCAGTGCGGGCGCAGCTTCAGGCTCGCGCCGCGCAGGAATTCGGCTTCTTCGTCCAAATCGGCCGACACCAGTGCATGGTCATCCAGCCAGTCGGCAGGCAATTCAAGCCTGAGGTCGCCGCCATCTGCAACGAGACGGAAGGGCGGCAGAGGGGTGGGACGACGCGCCCGATGCAGCACCACTGCGAGCCGCAGGATGACCGCCAGACGTCGACAGGTTTCTCGTTCGCCCTCTGGTAGCTGAGCGAGCTCGCCCTGCGGGAACTTGCGACGGTGCGCCCGCACCAGAAAACCCAAACGCCGCTGCTCGCCGCGTGAAAAACCAGGCATATCGAGAAATTGCAGCAGATAGGCGCCATGCTTCTGGTACTGCGAGTGCGACACGCTGGTCCCAATCTCGTGCAGGCGCACGGCCCAGGACAGCAACTGCGCGTGCGCTGACGCCTCCAATCCCCAGGCAGGAGCTACGTCGGCCAGCAGCTGCAAAGCGGTGACTTCCACGCGCGCCATCTGGGCCGCATCCACATGAAAACGCTGCATGAGTACGGCGACGGTGTGGTCCCGGATGTCCTCATGCTCGATACGTCCCATGAGGTCGTAAAGCAGTCCCTCGCGCAGCGCGCTTTCGGAGACCTGCATGGCTTTGATATCGAGCTCCTCGAACGCCGCCAGTGCGATGGCAAGACCACCCGGAAAAACCAGACTGCGATCCTCTCGAATTCCAAGCCGGTGCAGCTGACTCACCTGACCTGAGTCGATGACCATATCCCTGAGGCGTGTAAGTCCAGGACGGGTGATTTTCTCTGCGCCGCCGGGCTGTGCGTGCAGCGCATCGGCAATCGCCATCAGGGTACCCGAGGCACCGATGGCGGACTGCCAGCCTTGCGCGCGGAACGCTTCTTCGATGGGTTCAAATTCCTGTGCGGCCGCCAAAGTCGCCTGCCGCAGGCGCTTGGCATCGATGCGCCCATCTCCAAAATAACGTTCCGTCATGCTGACGCAGCCCATATGCAGGCTTTCCATGGTGATCGGCACATGGCGTTCGCCAATGATGAGCTCGGTGCTACCCCCCCCGATATCCATCACCAGGCGCTGGCCAGTCTCTTCGGCAAGTCCATGGGAAACGCCGAGATAAATCAGCCGCGCCTCCTCGATGCCAGAAATCACGTCGATAGGGTGATTGAGAAGCCGCTCGGCTTCGGCAAGAAAAGCATCCGCGTTGCGCGCCTTGCGCAGGGCATTGGTGCCGACCGCACGCACGGCGCCCTGGGGCAGATGTCGCACACGTTCGCCAAAGCGCTCCAGGCAGGCCAGAGCGCGTGACACCGCGGCAGAGGCGAGACGGCCTTCGCTGTCCAGACCGGCCGCAAGTCGGACGCCCTCGCGCAGGCGATCGAGGATCTTCGGTTGACCGTGGCGTGGCTCCGCCACCATCAGATGGAAGCTGTTGGAACCCAGGTCGATGGCAGCGATAGGAGACTTGTGGGGCATGGTTCCGCAGTAAAGCCGGCCGCGAGGTCGGCAGATTTCCTTCGTTACTACCGGGATTATAGGCCGCATGGGGCGCCAAGGCTCGCACTGCCATCGCTTCACGTGCGTATAATGCCGGCCCTTCCGCCCCCACCCCCGGGATCCCCTCGTGATAGAGAAGCTCCGCAACATCGCCATCATTGCGCACGTCGACCATGGCAAAACCACGCTTGTCGACCAACTGCTGCGTCAGTCGGGCACCTTGAATGCCCGCAAGGACACCGGCGAGCGGGTGATGGATAGCAACGACCTCGAGCGCGAGCGTGGCATCACCATCCTCGCCAAGAACACCGCCATCACTTGGCAGGACTACCACATCAACATCGTCGACACGCCCGGTCATGCCGACTTCGGTGGCGAAGTCGAGCGCATCCTGTCGATGGTGGATTCGGTGTTACTGCTCGTCGATGCAGTCGAAGGTCCGATGCCGCAAACGCGCTTCGTCACCCACAAGGCCTTCGCCCAGGGTTTGAAGCCTATCGTGGTCATCAACAAGATCGACCGCCCGGGCGCCCGCCCAGACTGGGTGCTCGACCAGACCTTCGATCTGTTTGATCGTCTCGGCGCGACCGAAGAGCAGCTCGATTTCCCGGTGATATACGCCTCGGCCATGATGGGCTACGCGCGCCATACGCCCGACGGACCGGAAGCGGACATGCAGGTGTTGTTCGAGGCCATCGTGAAGCACGTCTCGCACCCGCAAGTGGATGTCGAAGGTCCATTCCAGATGCAGGTCAGTTCGCTCGACTATTCGAGCTACGTGGGTGCCATCTGTATCGGTCGAATCAAACGGGGTTCAATTAAACCCAATACCAACGTCAGCATCATCGATGCGCAGGGCGTCACCCGCTCGGGCCGCATCCTCGAGGTGCTGGGCTTTCACGGACTCACGCGCGAAGCCCGCGCCGAGGCGAGCGCCGGCGACATTGTCGCGCTCACTGGCATCGAAGCGCCCCGCATTTCGGACACGATCTGCCTCCCAACCGCGGTCGAAGCCCTGCCCCCCCTGCTCGTCGACGAACCGACGGTAAGCATGAGCTTCGAGGTCTCCGATTCACCCTTTGTCGGCCGCGAGGGCCAGTTCGTCACCAGCCGCCAAATCGGCGAACGTCTGCAGCGCGAACTGATCCACAACGTAGCCCTGCGCGTGGAGCCCACCAGCGATCCAAAGGTGTTCAAGGTATCCGGTCGCGGCGAACTACATCTCGCCGTGCTCATCGAGAACATGCGACGGGAAGGCTACGAACTGTCGGTCGGGCGTCCGCAGGTCATCCTGAAGGAAGTAGACGGAGAATCCTGCGAACCGTACGAACAGCTCACAGTCGACGTACCCACCGATGCCCAGGGCGCGGTGATGGAAAAGCTGGGTTCACGCAAGGGCACGCTCATCGACATGGTGCCCGACGGGAAAGGCCGGGTTCGACTCGACTACTCCATCCCCTCGCGTGGGCTCATCGGCTTCCGAACCGAGTTCATGACGGCCACCTCCGGCGAGGGCTTGCTTTATCACACCTTCGAGAAGTACGCGCCGGTTAAGCCTGGCACGGTGGGTGGCCGCATCAACGGCGTACTCATCTCCAACGGCGAGGGCAAGGCACTGGCCTATGCTCTGTTCAGTCTGCAGGAACGCGGTCGACTGTTCTGCGGCCATGGTGATGAAGTCTATGAAGGCATGGTCATCGGCCTGCACTCGCGCGACAACGATCTGGTGGTGAATCCGCTGAAAGCCAAGCAGCTCACTAACATCCGCGCCGCAGGCAGCGATGAAAACCTGCTGCTCACCCCGCCCATTCGCTTCGATCTCGAGCAGGCGCTCGAATTCATCGCCGATGACGAACTGGTGGAAGTGACACCCGGCGCCATTCGTGTGCGCAAACGAATGCTGAAGGAAACCGACCGCAAGCGGGAATCACGCCAGAAAACAGCCTGAACGGGACGCTCGTGATCGCCCTGTTGCAGCGGGTTGCGGAAGCAAGCGTCACGATTGCCGGTGAAACCGTCGGGAGCATTGGGCGCGGTTTGCTGGTGTTCATCGGCGTGCAGCCGATGGATACAGAGGCAAATGCTCAGCGCCTGATCGAACGCTGCCTCGGCTATCGTGTTTTTCCAGACGACACCGGTCGTATGAATCTCGCCTTGCGCGACATCGCAGGCGGGTTGCTGCTGGTGCCCCAGTTCACCCTCGCCGCGGATACCCGCAAAGGCACTCGTGCAAGTTTCACCAGTGCGGCGGAACCCGAACTGGGCGCAAGCCTGTTCGCGGTCTGCCAGACGCTCGCCGCAAACCAGTATGGGGTGGTGGCCAGTGGACGCTTTGGCGCCGATATGCAGGTAGCACTCATCAATGACGGCCCCGTAACCTTCTGGTTGGAAGCCTGATAGCTGCGCGCTATCCAGCGTGAGAAATCATCAGGCGCTCCTCCATCAAGACCCAAAGCGCGGACCGGGCCATCAAGCGCCTCAGCGCGCGAGGCCGAGGCGCTCGTGCCATTCCGCGATGGATTCCTGCGGATACTCCTCGAACACCTGATCGCGCTTGCCGATGACGGGCACGACCCAGGGCGCGCGCGATCCGAGCATCAGGTGCACGCGCTCGGGGGGCGTCGGTAACGGCGTGTCCACGGCAGAGGCGAAGGGGTGGATGAGTTCCGGCCAGCGCGGATCCCAGACCCACAGCGCACTGCCACATTCACCGCAGAAATGACGTTGCGCAGGGCTCTTGCGCCGCCGCCCTCGACTATCGGGCAGGATGGCCTGATAGATACGGACATGTTTCCGGCCGAGGACCTTGAGGGTGTCAGCCTCGCCGCCCAGATTGATGGCAAATCCGCCGCCACCCGCCGTCTTGCGACAGATCTCGCAATAGCAGAGATTGAAGGGATAGGGATGCGTCGACGCGAGCGAAAAACTCACCTTGCCGCAATGACAGGAACCTTCGAGTTGCATGGCAGGTCCGGGATCCGATGGAGACAGCCCGCAGTATGAAACGCCTGCTCATCGTGCACCACTCGGCCAGCGGCGGCGCGACGCGCATGCGGGATGCCGTGCTCGAAGGTGTCCAGCTGGGCGATGCAGTGGAGGTATGCGCCCTTACCGCGCGCGAGGCGGGGCCTAAGGAAGTGTTGGCCGCGCACGGCATCATTCTCGGGACGCCGGAAAACTTCGGCTATATGTCGGGCGCGCTGAAGGATTTTCTGGAACGCATCTACCACCCCTGCCTGGAGCATACCCAGGGTCTGCCGTGGGCCCTGTTCGTGCGCGCCGGCAATGACGGTCGCGGCGCCGTCGATTCGGTCAAGCGCATCGTCACCGGTTTGCGCTGGCGCGAGGTGGCTCCACCGATTATCGCGCGGGGAGATCTGGATGAACCGACCCTGTCGGCCTGCCGGGAACTGGGGGAAACTCTGGCCACGGGGGTGGCGGCCGGAATTTTCTGAGCGAGGGCTTCCGCGGCCCTACGATGGGTGAATCACCAGCCTATAATGAGCCAGGACCCGACCCGCAGCACAGGAAACCCATGAGTGCCCCCTCCCCCGTTCGTTTGCCCACCAGCGACAGCCCGGTGCTGGCGCGCGACATCCGCAAGACCGGCATCGCGCCGGATTTCTGGTATCCCGTTGCCCACAGCCAGCGCGTTAAATCAGGCAAGCCATTCGCAGCAGCCTTTGCGGGCCAGCCCATCGTCCTGGTGCGCGGCAAGGGCGGACGGGTTTTTGCACTGGAAGACCGTTGCGCCCACCGGCAGGTGCCGCTGCATGTCGGCGAGGTGGTCGAAGACGGCCTGAAGTGCGGTTATCACGGATGGACCTACAACGCCGAGGGGCATTGCACCAGCGTGCCCTATCTCGACCAGTGCGCATCCCGACCAAACCACGTGCGGGCCTATCCCTGTCGCGAGGCCTATGGCCTGGTGTTCGTGTTTCCGGGCGCGCCCGAAAAAGCCGACGCCACGCCCTTCCCGGAAGTGCCGTCTGCGAGTAACCCGGCGTACAAGACGCGCTACCTCGATCGTCGGGTGGACTGCCACTACACCTTCATGCACGAGAACCTGATGGACATGAACCATCAGTTCCTGCACCGGCGACTCATGGGGGGCATCAAGACACTGTTCCTCGGATTGCGCAGCGGTGAGGATTGGGTGGAAGCCGATTACACCTTTCGGCGTAACGCGGGCAGACAACCGCTGGGTGAGAAATTCATGCTGGGCAAACGGCCTGAGGCGCGGGAGGGCGAACGGGATCTGATGACCATTCGGACGGGCTATCCCTATCAGACCTTGCGCTTCTGGACGGCAGGCAGCACCGAACCCGCGCTCGATCTGTGGAACTGCTATATCCCGCTCGACGCCGCTCAGCGTACCAACCATACCTTTGGTCTGATGATGATTCGCCGGCCTTCGATCCCCGGCCTCATCAACCTGTTGTGGCCAGCGATTGTGTGGTTCACCAACGGCATCTTTGCCGAGGACCGGGTGATTTGCGAACTCGAACAGGCGGCCTTCGATGCGCAGGGCGAAGATCGCAATCAGGAAATTTTTCCCGCCATCCGCGCACTGCGCCGCATGCTGGTGGATAACGGGGTCGCGCTGCAGCCGACCGGCGCCCTCAGCGACGGGTAATGCCCTCCCCCGTCGCGTCCGCGCGACGGAAGTCCTCTGCGGCGAGCAAGCCCGGATCGGCCGCGAAGGCGCGTACCCAGTCGAGTGTATCGACACCCCAGAAAAACTCCCCGCGCACTTCAATGGTAGGCACGCCCCACAACCCCGCAGTCGCCGCAGCTTCAGTGCTCGCGACCAGAGCTGACTTCACTTCCGGGCGCGCGGTCGCAGCGCGCCAGTCAGGCTCGCCCAAGCGTGCGGCCAAGGCGTCCATCTCATGTTCGGGATCGCGGCCTTCCTGCCAGATGAAAGCAAACGTGCGTTCCATATCGTCTCGCTGAAGTCCCCGGGCGATGAGTAGCCTCAGCGCCGCCAGCGGATTGAAGGGATGTCGCGGTGGCATACGAAAGGGCACACCAAGCTGGCGCGCGATCCAGACACAGTGTCGATAGGTGTGAACCCGCTTTGCCGGCAGTTCCGCCGGCCCCTTCATGGTCCAGTGCTTGAGCAGGCCCGCGAACAGCACAGGCACGAATTCAAACTCAAGCTGCTTCTCGAGCGCAGAGAGCTGGCTGAATGCCAATGCGGCGTAGGGCGAGATGACATCGAAATAGAAACGCGCGGGCTGGCGTGACATGAGGCGTCCTTGAACGGGGTTTCAGGTTTCCAGACGGCGCGGCCCGAGCCAGCGAAAGAGGCCAGCGAGCACCACCGCTGCCGCCAATCCTGCACCCGACACCGCCATGAAAAGTTCGCCGCGGGTGAAGTTCTCGTACAAGCCGGCGACCCGTCCACCGAGATAGTTGCCGACGGACGCGGCCAGAAACCACACCCCCATCGTGAGCCCGCCAATGCGTGCCGGCGCTAGCCGGCTCATCGCGCTCAGGCCCACCGGGGAGAGGCAAAGTTCGCCGAGAGAGTGCAGCACGTAGGTGGCCAGGAGCCAAGCCGGGCTGACCTTCACGCCGGTATCCGCCACGCGCGCTGCCAGAATGAGTACCGCAAACCCGGCTGATGCGAGCGCAAGCCCCAGCAGAAACTTGGTGCTGGCGGAGGGGTTACGCGGCCCGAGTTTGAGCCAGCCCCAGGCAAACAGGGGCGCGCCCAGAATGATGAGCAGCGGGTTGACCGAGTGGAACCAGGTGGCAGGGAAGTCGTAGCCCAGCCACGGCAGGAATCGATCGGTGTCGTGCTGGGCGAACAACGTCAGCGTCGAGCTTCCCTGTTCGAATAGCGCCCAGAACACCACTGCGCCGAGGAAGAGCACGACGATTAGACGCAGATTATGGCGTTCTTCCGGCGTCCAGTGTCGCGCACCAAGCGCCCATACGAAGAACACCCCGACAAGGACGAGTAATCCACTGCCAAACAAATCGCTCACCGTGGCAATGCTCAGCCTGCCTGTGGCAACGGCAGCGGCGAGCAACACGATGGCACTGCCCGCTGAGACCATCACCCACCTGAGCAGGCGCCAGTCAGCAATCGACGGCGGCTGCGCCGGGCGCGCACTCGCTACGGGAAAATCGGCGCGTCCCCGCAGGAACACCCATAGCCCCAGCGCCATGCCGAGGGCTGCCGCACCAAAAGCGGCATGCCAGGCCAGGCTCGGCGGCAATCCCAACGCGCCCAGACGCTCACGGACGGGTGCGGCCAACGCCAGCCAGCCACAGATGAGAGGAGCAAGGAATGCCCCAAGGTTGATGCCCATGTAGTAGAGGGAATAGCCACTGTCGCGGCGCGGATCGTCCGACGCATACAGTTGGCCGACCATGCTACTGACGCTCGGTTTCAGCAGTCCGGTGCCGCAGACCAGCAGACCCATTGCCGGATAAAGCCCCGCACTGGCGGGCCAGGCCATCGTCACGTGTCCGAGCAGAATCAGCAGCCCGCCCCACCACGTGGCGCGCTGGCTGCCAAGAAAGCGATCTGCGAGCCAGCCCCCCGGCAGGCAGGCCAGATAGACCAGTCCGGAGTAGAGCCCGTAAAGCGCGGCGGCGTGCGCGAGATCGAAACCCAGACCACCCTCGGTCAGCGGGGTCGTCATATACAGCACCAGCAGGCCACGCATCCCGTAAAAACTGAAGCGCTCCCAGAGCTCGGTGTAGAACAGGGTGGAAAGCGCACGCGGGTGACCCCAGCGGGTGGGCGCGTTCACGGCGGCGCGGGGCGTGGGAAGCGGGGAGACTGCATGCTCAGACGGTAACACCCGCCCCCGGCGCCGGGAAGCGAGGATCACTCGTGCATGGCCCTGCGGGTGACTCTGCCAGCCCCCTCGGCTAGAGTGCCACTCCTTCGCATAACAGCCCTGAGGAGAGTTCCATGACCGATGCCGTGATCGTTTCTACTGCTCGCACCCCGCTGTGCAAAAGCTGGCGCGGTGCCCTCAACGTCACCCACGGCGCCACCATGGGCGGGCATGTGGTGAAGGCTGCTGTCGAGCGCGCCGGCATCGAGCCAGGGGAAGTCGACGACGTGATCCTCGGCTGCGCCAACCCTGAAGGCGCGACCGGCTGGGACATCGCACGCCAGGCCGCCCTGCGCGCCGGAATGCCCGTCTCCGTGTCCGGGATGACCGTCAACCGTTTCTGCTCCTCGGGTCTGCAGACCGTTGCGCTCGCCGCCCAGAGAATCATCGCTGGAGAGGCCGATGTCTACGTCGCCGGGGGTGTGGAATCCATCTCCTGCGTGCAGAACGAAATGAATCGCCACATGTTCGAGGAAGAGTGGCTGAAGGCGAACAAGCCCGCAGTGTACTGGCCCATGCTCGCTACGGCCGAGACCGTCGCGAAGCGCTACGGCATTGGCCGCGAAGTCCAGGACCGCTATGGCGTCGAAAGCCAGCTGAGGGCTGCGAAAGCACGTGCCGAAGGCCGCTTCCTCGATGAAATCGTGCCCATCACCACACGCATGAAGGTGGTCGACAAGGCGACTGGTCAGGAAAGCTTCCGTGAGGTCACAGCCAGTGAGGACGAAGGCATTCGCGCCGACACCACCTATGAAGGCGTGTCCGTCATCAAGCCGGCCGTGGAAGGTGGATGCATTGCCGCCGGTAACGCGAGCCAGTTCTCGGACGGTGCTGCCGTACAGGTTGTCATGAGCGATCGGCTGGCGGCCAGCAAAGGGCTGAAGCCCATGGGCATCTTCCGCGGTTTCGCGGTCGCGGGCTGCGAGCCGGATGAAATGGGCATCGGTCCCGTATTCGCTGTGCCGAAACTGCTCAAGCAGACCGGCTTGAAGGTGGAAGACATCGGCCTCTGGGAACTCAACGAAGCCTTCGCCGTGCAGGTAATCTACTGCCGGGACAAGCTTGGCATCCCGAACGATCGCCTGAACGTGAATGGAGGCGCCATCGCGGTGGGGCATCCTTACGGCATGACCGGCAGCCGCCTCGTGGGCCATGCGCTCATCGAAGGCAAGCGCCGCGGCGTGAAGTACGTGGTAGTGACGATGTGCATCGGCACCGGTATGGGCGCCGCGGGTCTTTTCGAAGTCTGCTGAGTCTTGCCCGGATCTCACGCCCTGTGGCGGGAGATCCGTTGCCCTCGATGAGGGCTTCCTTCGCCCTCCGATCCCCGCCTTCGGCGGGGATCGAGGTAAGGTGACAGGGTATTTCGATGCAGTAAAAACACGTGTTTTTGCGACGCTGAAACTAGACTAGGGCAAAAGCACCGTCGAGCCAGTCGTTCGCCGCGCTTCCAGATCCCGGTGGGCCTGAGCTGCGTCGCGCAGCGCATAAGTCTGCTTGACGGGAATCTTCACCACCCCCGCTTTCACCACTTCGAACAGTGCACCCGCAGAGGCTTCCAGATCGGCACGTGCCGCCGTGTAGGAAAACAATGTCGGCCGGGTGATGAACAGCGAACCCTTGGCGGCGAGCTGGCCCAGATCGAAGGGCGGCACCGGCCCTGACGCCTGCCCGAACAACACCATCAGGCCGAGCGGCGCGAGGCAGTCCAGCGACTTCGCAAACGTGTCCTTGCCGACAGAGTCGTACACCACCGGCAGCTTTGCACCGTTCGTGATTTCCAGCACCCGGGCCTGAAAATCGTCCCGGGTGTAGACGATGGGGTAATCACAGCCATGGGCACGGGCCAGTTCGGCCTTTTCGTCCGAACCCACCGTGCCAATGACAGTTGCCCCGAGATGCTTTGCCCACTGGCAAGCGATGAGACCCACACCACCGGCCGCGGCATGGATGAGGATGGTGTCGCCCGGCTTGACCTTGTAGGTGCGACGCAGGAGGTACTCGGCAGTCATTCCTTGCAGCATCATCGCTGCGGCCTCGGCATCACCGACCCCATCCGGAATGGCAACCACGCGATCTGCCGCCAGATTGCGGGCTTCGGCATAAGCCCCGACCGGGCCACTGGAATATGCAACCCGATCACCAACCTTGAACCGGGTCACGCCCTCTCCCGCCGCTTCCACAACACCCGCCGCCTCGAAACCGGGCGTGAGGGGCAAGGGTGCGGCGTAAAGGCCGGTCCGGAAATAGACGTCGATGTAGTTGAGTCCGACCGCGGTATGACGAATGCGGATTTCCCCGGCAGCGGGCGCTGGAACTTCGACAGGCTCCCAGGACAGGACTTCAGGGCCACCGGTTTGGTGGATACGAATGGCGCGGGTCATTGGGCTTCCTCAGGCTTGGCGGCGGGCTTCGAGAATCATGTTGGTGGACGAATCGCAGGCCCGGCGCACGTGGTTGAAACCACCCGCCTGGATGACTGCGGTGAGTTTTTTCTCTCCGGCCTGCGCGCCGAGCGCGGCGCGACCCGGCTGACTGAGCGACGCCGGCACGCACACCATGGTGGAGAAGGAGAGAAATGCCCGGCTCACGGGATTCATGTTTTCGCTGAGCGAGTCGCCGGCCTGCGGCTCCACCACCATGAGCGTACCGTCAGGAGCCAATCGCTCCGCCACCGCACGCACCGCACCTTCCGGATCCCCCATATCGTGCAGGCAGTCGAAGAGCGTAACGAGATCGTAGTCGCGGCCGTTGAACTGCTGGGCGCTACCTTGTTCGAAACAGATGTTGGTGAGCCCTTCTTCGCGCGCGATCTCGGCCGCATGGTCGATGGAGGGCTGGTGCACGTCGATACCGACGAATTGCGAATTCGGGAAGGCTTTTGCCATCAGCCGCGTGGTGAGTGCATGGCCACAGCCCACATCCGCCACGCGCGCGCCACGCTCGAGTTTCTCTTTCACACCTTCCAGCGCCGGAATCCATTGCTCGATGAGGTTGGCGCGATAGCCCGGACCAAAGAACCGGGCCGTGCCGCAGAAAAGACAGGTGCTGTGCTCACCCCATGGCAGCCCGGCACCGGTCTTGAAGGCCTCGGCAATCTTCGGTTCCACCGCGTAGAGCGCGGAGATCCCCCAGAAGCCACCGGCCATGCTCACCGGACTCTCGGGATTGGCGAGCACCATTGCCTGCTCCGGGCAAATCGAGAATGTCTCGGTCGCGGCGTCATAGTCGATGTATTTCGACACGGCCTGGGCATGCAACCACTCGCGAAGATAGCGTTCATGCAGTCCCAGTTTCGCGGCCAGCGCCTCGCTGGTCACCGGCCCATGATCGACCAGCGCCTGATACAGACCCAACCG
>JBIKOF010000213.1:0-4342 GCA_044358205.1 Gammaproteobacteria bacterium
TGCTTTGTTCCCCGCGTCCCCAGACGGCGGCACCACCTTCAGGCGGTGCGGTGCTCCTCCAGACCATGGCTTTTCACCATGGTGTCTCGCATCACGAACTTCTGGATTTTCCCGGTCACGGTCATGGGGAATTCCTGGACGAACTCCACGTAGTGCGGAATCTTGTAATGGGCAATCTGCCCCTGGCAGAACGCCCGGATCTCTTCTGCATTCGCGGCTTCGCCTTCGCGCAGCCGAACCCAGGCGGCGATTTGTTCCCCGAAGCGCACGTCCGGGACTCCGAACACGGCCACATCCTGAATTTTGGGATGGCGGAACAGGAATTCTTCGATTTCCCGCGGGTATACGTTCTCACCACCGCGGATGATCATGTCTTTCACCCGGCCCACGATATTGCAGTAGCCCTCGTCGTCCAGTACGGCGAGATCTCCGGTGTGCATCCAGCCAGCCGGGTCGATGGCTTCCTGCGTCCGCGCCTCGTCGTCCCAGTAGCCCCGCATGACGCTGTAGCCCCGGGTGCAGAGCTCGCCTTTTACGCCGCGCGGCACCGTGCGACCTTCGGTGTCTACAATCTTGACCTGAACATGCGGATGGATGCGCCCTATGGTGGACACCCGGCGTTCCAGCGGATCATCGGGTTGACTCTGGAAGCTCACAGGGCTGGTTTCGGTCATGCCGTAGGCGATGGTGACCCCGGTCATGTGCATCTCGTTCAGTACCCGCTTCATGACCTCGATGGGGCAGGGCGCGCCGGCCATGATGCCGGTACGCAGGCTGCCCAGATCGAAGCTGGCAAATTCCGGATGGTCGAGTTCTGCAATGAACATGGTGGGCACGCCGTGGAGTGCCGTGCAGCGCTCGGCGGCCACGGCCTCGAGCACGGCCCGCGGCTCGAAGGCATCACTGGGGAAAACCATGGTGGCGCCGTGGGTGACGCAGGTGAGCACGCTCATGACCATACCGAAGCAGTGGTAGAGCGGAACCGGGATGCAGAGCCGATCCTGATCGGTGAAACGCATCGCCCTGCCCACGAAGTATCCGTTATTGACGATGTTGAAGTGGGTCAGCGTGGCGCCCTTGGGCATGCCGGTGGTGCCGCTGGTGAACTGGATGTTAATGGCATCATCCGGTTGCAGCAGTGCACTGAGTTCGGTGACACGCGCCCTGTTGGCCGCATCCGCCCGCGCCGCCACTTCGGCAAAGCGCAATGTGCCTGGCGAGGGCTCGTCACCAAGGGCTATTACCAGTTCGAGATGGGGGAGACGGGCTGCCTGCAGTTGCCCCGGGGCGCAGGTCGCAAGCTCTGGCGCGAGGTTACGCAACATGCCGAGGTAGTCGCTCGATTTGAACTGTCGCGCAGTGATGAGCGCGCGGCATTGCACCTTGTTCAGCGCATATTCGAGTTCCGCCAATCGATAGGCCGGGTTGATATTGACGAGAATGAGCCCTGCGCGCGCCGTCGCGAACTGGGTCAGTACCCACTCGAGATTGTTCGGAGACCAGATCCCGATGCGCTCACCCGGCATCAGGCCCAGCGCCAAAAGCCCTGCGGCCAGGGTATCCACCTGCTCATTCAGCTCGCGATAGGAAAGTCGCTTGCCCTGGTGGCGTGACACGATGGCCGTATTGTCCGGCCACCGCGCTGCGGCATCGGCTAGGCATTGTCCAACCGTGAGATAGAGCAGCGGTTCTTCACCGGTGCCGCAGACGTAACTGGGTTGAGTCATGGTCATCAGGGCTTCATCCGGAGTTTCTCTTCGACACGCGCGACCTTGTCTTCCATGGACTGGGTCTTATCGGTCCGGGTGCCGAGTTTCATGTTGGTGAAGACGCGCGGCACGCCCAGTTCATGCAGGCGTTGGTGGCAGGCCTTGACGCAGGCCATGACGGCATCCCAGTCCCCCTCAATGACGGTCCCGTAGGGGTGCAGGCTCGATTTGAGGCCGGCGGCGCGGATGATCCGCTGGCATTCCGCGATTTCGTTCGAGACGGACACGCCAACCCCGATCGGGACCACGCAGAGATCGATCATCACCTGCATTTCAGAACTCCAGATTATTAGGGGTGCGCGGAAAGGGAATCACGTCGCGGATGTTTGCAACGCCTGTAGCAAACATCAGCAGGCGCTCAAAGCCAAGCCCGAATCCGGCATGGGGTGCCGAGCCGTAGCGGCGCGTATCGAGGTACCACCAGTAATCCTCGGGTTTGAGACCGAGTGCCTCGATGCGGGCCACCAGACGATCGTGACGCTCTTCACGTTGGCTGCCCCCGATCAATTCGCCAATGCGCGGCACCAGCAGATCCATCGCTGCCACCGTCTTGCCATCGTCGTTCTGACGCATGTAGAAGGCCTTGATGTCGCGGGGCCAGTCGTACACGAAGACCGGGGCCTTGAAATGCTGTTCGGTGAGATAACGCTCGTGCTCCGACTGGAGATCCAGACCCCATTCCGGACGGAATTCGAATTCACACCGCGCGGTCTTGAGGATTTCGATCGCCTCCCCGTACGGCAGACGGATGAACTGTGCATCCAGTACACCGGCAAGGCGCCCGTCGAGTTCGGGATCCACAAAACGGGTGAATAGCTCCATGTCCTCGCGGCAATCATTGCGCACGAAGTTCAGGAGATAGCGTACGAAGTCCTCCGCGAGCTGCATGTCGTCGGCCAGATCGGCGAACGCGATCTCCGGTTCGATCATCCAGAATTCGGCAGCATGGCGACTGGTGTTGCTGTTTTCGGCCCGAAACGTCGGGCCGAAGGTGTAAACCTTGCCAAGCCCCATGCAGTAAGTCTCCACCGCCAACTGGCCGGAGACCGTGAGGTGCGCCTCCTTGCCGAAAAAATCCTCGGCAAAATCCCCGCGCGTGAAGGCGCGAGCCCCGGCTTCTCCCTGGAGTGTGGTCACACGGAACATTTCACCCGCACCCTCGCAATCTGCACCTGTGAGGATGGGCGTGTGGATGTAGTGGAAACCGCGGTTCTGAAAGAACGTGTGTATGGCGAACGACAGGCGGGACCGGATGCGGAATAAGGCACCATACTTGTTGGTGCGGCTCCGTAGATGGCCAATCGTACGGAGAAACTCATCGCTATGCCGTTTCTTCTGGAGGGGATAGTCCTCCGGGCAGGTTCCGATGATTTCGATGGTGCGGGCACGCAGCTCGAAGCGTTGACCTTTGGCGGGCGATTCCACGAGGTCGCCGGTGACCGCGATTGCGCTGCCAGTGGCAGCCTCCTTTACCCGTGAAAAGCCCTCGGTACTGGCCTCGGCGATGACCTGAAGACTCGCGAGGCAGGACCCATCGTTGAGTTCGATGAAAGACAAGTCGCGGGCGTCGCGACGGGTCTTCACCCACCCCGCCACGCGAACGCCTGGGCGCGGGGCATCTGCCTGCAGAAGCTCCACAATTGCGCTGAGCGAGTGATGCATGGGATTACTCGGGTTCGTAGCCGAGGATAGGGGCGAGCCAACGTTCGGCCTCCCGGGGATCCATCCCTTTACGCCGCGCGTAATCCTGAACCTGATCCTGATTGATACGGCCGACGCCGAAGTAGCGCGATTTCGGATGCGAGAAATACCAGCCGCAGACCGCCGCGCCGGGGTGCATCGCGAAACTTTCGGTCAAGGTGATCCCCGTATTGGACTCCACGTCGAGCAACTGCCAGATCAACGGCTTCTCGGTGTGATCGGGGCAGGCGGGATAGCCCGGCGCAGGGCGGATACCCCGATACTGTTCGTCGATAATGGCGTCCGCGTCCAACGCCTCGGTTTCGGCATAGCCCCAGTATTCGCGCCGCACCAGCGCATGCAGTCTTTCCGCGAAGGCTTCCGCCAAGCGGTCGGCGAGCGCCTTGGCGATGATGGCGTGGTAGTCGTCGTGGTCGCGTTCGTAGGCCTCCACGATTGCGTCCAGCCCGAAGCCTGTCGATACGGCGAACGCGCCGAGATAATCGGGGATCCCCGAGTCCTTGGGCGCCAGAAAGTCAGCCAGGGCAAAATTGGCCTGGCCGGCCGGCTTGCGCTGCTGCTGGCGCAGACTGTGGACCACGGCCAATTCCCCGCGGCGACGGTCATCCGCATAGACTTCAATATCGTCATTGCCGATGGCATTGGCGGCAAACAGCCCCACCACCCCCCGCGCACGCAGCGCCCGGCGGGCAACGATGTCTTTCAGCATCTGCTGGCCATCTGCAAACACCCGGCGCGCTTCCTCACCCACGATTTCATCGTCGAGGATTCGCGGGAAGCGGCCTGCCAGTTCCCATGCCGAGAAATAGGGCGTCCAGTCGATGTAATCGACCAGATCTTCCAACGGCCAGTCCTCGAACACCTGCACCCCC
>JBIKOF010000256.1:0-3908 GCA_044358205.1 Gammaproteobacteria bacterium
TCCGCACGCTGGAACCACGCGCACGATCTCACCGGAGAGCGCGTGGGCGTGGTAGGCATTGCCGCCAGCGCCATTCAATTCGTGCCCGAGATAGCCCCCAAATGTGGGCGCCTACATCTCTATCAGCGCACTGCGAACTGGGTGGTCCCGAAGGGAAACGAACCCTATACAGAAGCCCAGCTCGAATATTTCCGTCAGCACCCGGAAGTGGTCGCCAAGAATCGAAACGACATCTACACGGTCTGGAATTCGCTCGCGACGTTCACGGACAAGGAAAAAATGGCGGAGATCGAGCGCTCGGGTCTAGAGCGTCTCGCGGCGGTGAAAGATCCCGAAACCCGCCGCAAGCTCACCCCTAACCACCCCTTCGGGTGCCGGCGGCCCCTGTTTTCCGATGTTTACTATCCTGTCTTCAATCGCGATAACGTCGAGCTCATCACCGATAAAATCGAGTGCATTACGTCCAACGGTATCCGCACTGCCGACGGCCAGCATCGTGAGTTGGACACGCTCGTCCTCTCTACGGGCTTCCGAACCACCCAATACATTGCCTCCATGAAAGTGACCGGACGTCGAGGATTGGATATCAACGAGGCATGGAGTGACGGCGCACAGGCTTTCAAGGGTGTGACCACTGCGGGCTTCCCCAATCTCTACATGCTCTATGGCCCGAATACCAATCAGGGTTCCATACTTTTCATGTTGGAACAGCAGGTGGGTTACATCACGCGTCAAATCGAACGGATGCAGCGTGAAAATCTGGCCTGGCTGGATGTGCGGCAGGATGTCATGAACCGTTTCAATGCGAAGATGCAGGAAGACGTGAAGAAGATCGATGTCTGGCAGGCGGCCTGCGGCGCAGACTTCTATTACCGATCTCCGACTGGACGGTTCGTCACCAATTTCCCGGATACGATGGACGCCTTTGCCGCCCAGATGGCCACTGGGGATCCGGAAGCCTACGAGTACGCATCGGCGGGCTAATGGACCGCGGGCTGCTCAACATTTGACCGACAGATTGACGGTAAGCAACAACTCCATTCACGGAAAAGCCCAGGAGGCTGTAGATGAAACTCGCCCTGTACCTGCCTAATTTCCGGGACAGCGTCACGGTCAAGGAACTCGAAGATCTCACCGAACTCGCTGAAGCTCTCGACTTCGATTCGGTGTGGACGCTCGATCGGATCGTGGTGCCGGAAGCCTCCGATCACCAGAAGCTCCAGTACTCCTTCGGCATGATGGAGCAGTTCCCGAAGGCACTTCCAGTCTCATCCCGTGGTCAGTGGCTGCACGGCATGCCCCTTATCCCGTGGCTTGCGGCAAAGACCAAAAAAGTCCGCATCGGGATGAGCATCATCGACACGCCCTATCGTGCGCCCGGCGTGCTGGCGGGCGAAATCGCGACGGTCGATCACCTTTCGCACGGGCGTGTGAATGTGGGGGTTGGGTCGGGCTGGATGCCGGAAGAATTTGCGGCCGCCAGTGCCGCTCACATCTTTCCCAAACGCCACAAGCATGTGCGGGAAACGATCGAGGTGCTGCAGGGGATTTGGACCAACGAGGTGTTCGAATACCACGGCGAATTTGCTGATTTCGAGCCCTGCGGGTTTGGTGCCAAGCCAGTGCAGCGGCCGCACCCGCCCATTTATTTCAGCGGGCTCAAAGACCCGAAGCGCTCGGCCAAGCGCATCGCGAAATACGGACTTGCCGGCTGGATTGGCATTCAGGACACACCTGAAGAAATCGTCCGCTGGCGGGGCGCCATTCAGCGCGAGCTGGCAGAGTTGGGCAGCACGCGCTCGCTCGACGATGGCTTCGACATGTGTAGCATGATCTGGTTTGCCATTACGGACAGCCCGACCGATCAGACGCCGAATGGCAAGCTCAGTAATCTGCTGGTGGGAACCGCCGGACAGATTACCGACAACCTCAAGCGCTATCGGGACGCGGGAATGGATATGCCCCTGCTGTGGCCGCCGTTTTCGGGCGTGCCTGTGTCGAAGACGCTGGACGATTTGAAGCAGCTGGTCGGAGAGATCATGCCGAAGGTGAACGCCGGGTAGCAGGGACTGCAATCGCGTTCCAGGAAGCGCCCGGCAGTCCGGGCGCCTGCTCCACCCCTACCCGCGTCGGGGTGTCCCAACAGGGCCACGCCGATGCGGCGTGGCCCGTCGAAGCGGTGACGGGGAACGCCGGAATTCGGCGCACTCCGTCTCGCGTTCAGCTGTTCAGAATCAGCTCGTTGTCGATGAACCCGTCGTTGTCCTTGACGAAGCCCTTCCAGATTTTCATGTACTCGATAAAGGTTTCACCCAGACCCTCTGCGCGCAGGTGATCGGAAGTGACCGGCAGATCGAGCGGCATGAAGTTGGGGTTGGTCTTGAGCTTGTCCGGATAGTCATGGTGAATGATGGCGCCCCGGCCAAGCATCACCCAATCCACCCCGGCGTCCATCGCGCGCTGTAATTCGGCGGGTGTGCGGAGCTTGCCCGCCACGCCAACACGGCAACCCTTGCGGTCGAGCTCGGTGAAGTAAGACAACAGGGTTTTGCCGGGTGTGCCGCCGTCTTCCGGCATCTTGAAAACATCCCACATCGACATGTCGAGGAACTCAATCAGCTCCTCGCGCATGAGCTTGTCTGCAACCTGTACCACTTCCTCGAGCTTCATGCCAAAACGCTCAGGAGACAGGCGCACACCGATCATGAAATCCGGCCGGCAGCGCTTGCGAATCCCTTCGATGATTTCAAAGATGAGGCGCTGCCGGTTTTCGAGTGATCCACCGTAGCGGTCGGTCCGATGGTTGATGTCTGGAGACAGGAACTGGGCAAGGATATAGCCATGGGCCCCGTGCAGCTCGACACCATCAAACCCGGCTTCCTGTGCACGTTCGGCGCCGCGAATGAAGGCTTCCACCATGGCCTCCACTTCGGCCGTAGTCATGGCGCGAGCGCCCCATTTTTCGTTGTCTGACGCGCTCAGCGGCTGGGTGCCGATGACATCCTTGGGGCAGCGCATGCCGCCGTGATAAAGCTGCACGATGGCGATGCTGTCATTGGCCTTGATGGTCTTCGCCATGCGCGTGAGCCCTGGCAGGTGGTCATCCGAGAAGATCCCCAGCTGACCCGGGAACCCCTTGCCTTCTGCCTGTACATGGGCAGCGCAGGTCATGGTGAGTCCGAAGCCGCCCTCGGCGCGCTTGGTCAGCCAGCGATATTCGTCTTCCGAGCAGACGCCATCTTCGTGACTCTGCTGGTTGGTCAAAGGTGCCAGCATGAAGCGATTCTTCATGGCCGGCCCGCGTTTGAAGGTCAGGGGCGAAAACAGCGAATTCATGGAAGCTCTCTCGGTTGCAAAAATAGGGGTAGGACGGTTTCCCGTGCGAATCGGTGCGCCGCCGTTCGGTCCAATGATACTGCCCAGAAGGGTATTTGGTCCCCGGCGACGGCCACGCCGGTCCCAATTTCGA
This sequence comes from Gammaproteobacteria bacterium, assembly GCA_044358205.1. Lineage (GTDB taxonomy): Bacteria > Pseudomonadota > Gammaproteobacteria > CAIKBL01. The sequence continues at coordinate 3,470 of JBIKOF010000256.1, forward strand.
TAAGCCAAGGCTGGGTAGACAAGTGGGGTTGAGGGTCTAACGACCGATCCCTGTCTCACACTATGTGCGCGCAAGTTGTCCAGACAGTCCTGATGCGCATCGGAGGTGCCGGATGCCGCACTGTCCCTCCGTTTGCAAAAACGGATGAAGTGTTTGACATCGGTCAATCAAACGACGGCTAGATGACCATGCCGCTTGAATCGGAGGACGCTCTGCTCCAGCTTCGATGAAGGGCGCGTGATTGCGCGCCAGTGTTCCCGAGAAAACCAAGGAGAGTACCCATGGCTAACATGCAGAATCCAATCGGACGGACATTCTTCGATGATTTCTTCCGAGACTTGTCCCCAGGCTATTTTGTGAAACCCCTGCACGGGGACGCGCTGCCCGCGCTGATCAAGGTGGATGTAAAGGAAGACCCCGGTGCGTTCACGGTGATGGC
>JBIKOF010000214.1:0-4314 GCA_044358205.1 Gammaproteobacteria bacterium
ATGCGAGCGGACTCAATCTGGTGTTGTTCAATGCGCCGGCGGGAGATTACGAAACGCGCGGAGAACGCGGTCTCGCGGCACTGCCCGGCAGAGAACGCGACTTTCAGCAAAGTCTGCTCAAAGCACTCGACTATGCGTCCGTCAGTGGCTGTCCGCGCCTCCATGTGATGTCCGGGCTGGTACAGCAGGGTGCCAACCGCAGCACCCTCATCGAAAATCTGCGCTGGGCGTGTCCACTCGCCGAGGCGGCGGGTGTCAAACTCTTGCTCGAACCCATCAACGGCCGCGATTTTCCCGGCTATCTCCTGCAACGGACCATGGAGGCAACTGCGGTGATCGGTCAGGTGGGTGGCGATAATCTTCGGCTGCAGTTCGATCTCTACCACCGGCAAATCATGGAAGGTGACCTGCTTGCCGCGCTGGGTGAATACCTGCCCCTCATCGAGCACGTGCAGATCGCACAGCCACCCGACCGTGGAGAACCGGATATGGGGGAGATTCACTACCGCACGGTGCTGGAGGCGCTCGATCGGCTGGGATATCGGGGCTGGGTGGGCTGCGAATATCGCCCACGCGGGGGCACCGTTGAGGGCCTGGGATGGATGGACGCCTACCGTCCCCTGCGCCACGGCCCGGACTGAGGATTACCGAGGCGCTGCCGATATCAGGACTTTGCGCGACTCCCAATCGAGCCCCTATGACCCAGCTCACGTCCACCAACGCACACGCCCTCGCCCATCAACTGCGTCAGGCACCCGTGGTACTTGGCTTCGGCACCAGCGGCCGACGCGGACGCGTGGCCGACTTGACGCAACTCGAGGTGTACCTGAACGCACGGGCGGAGCTCGAGTACCTGCAGAGCCTGTCACCGGCGCGCGGCGGGATCGCGCCAGGCTCGACCGTGTTTATGGCGCACGACCTGCGCCCGAGTTCGACAGAAATCATCCCGGGGCCCACGCCACGCGGCGGACTCGCGCAGGCAATCCAGCGCGCCATCCGCGATGCTGGGCATACACCCATCAATCTGGGTCCATTGCCCACGCCCGCACTCGCCGCTTACGCCCTATCGCGCGGCGCGGCGAGTTTCATGGTGACTGGCAGCCATATCCCGTTCGACCGTAACGGCTACAAGACCAACAGCGCAGTGGGCGAGCTGTTGAAAACCGACGAGGCACCGATCAACGAACTGGCGACGGCCTGGCGTGAGCGCCTGCTCGGGATGCCGTTCGCGGACTCGCTCTTCGATGAAGACGGGATGCTGCGGGAAGCTGAAGACCTGCTCGAGGCCGACCCGTCAGGCGCGCAGGCTTGGCTCGCGCGACATCGGGAGTTCTTCGGCGAATACGCCCTGGCTGGGCTGCGCGTGCTCGTGTATCAGCATTCGGCAGTGGGCCGAGACTTGCTGGTTGAAATCCTGCTCGCGCTCGGCGCCACCGTCGTACCGATCGGACGCAGCGAATCCTTCGTGCCCATCGATACCGAAGCCATCGACGACGAAACCCTCGCCCAAATCGAGGCACTGGCGCTTGCCGCGACCGGTGACGGTGCGCCCTTCGACGCAGTGGTGTCTACCGATGGCGACAGCGACCGCCCCCTGTTGATTGGCCTCGAATCCCGGGCGCCTGATGAGCTACATGCACGTTTCTTCGGCGGAGATCTGGTCGGCATGCTGGTGGCCGAAGCACTGGCCGCAGATGCCGTGGTGGTGCCGGTGAGCTGCAACGATGCCATCGACCGTGGACCGCTGGCAGCGGCACTGTGCCCGCGTACGCGGATTGGTTCGCCCTGGGTCATCGCGGGCATGCAAGCGGCCTCGGCTGCGGGCCGCGCGCGGGTGTGTGGCTGGGAAGCCAACGGGGGGTTTTTGCTGGGCGCGGATCTGCAGCTTGGCGCGCGCCGGTTGTCCGCACTGCCCACACGCGATGCTTTTCTACCCATCGTGACCGTTCTGGGCATGGCGCGCGCGCGCGGGCTTTCATTGGGTGCGCTGTTCGATACCCTGCCCCGACGGTTCAGTCGGGCTGGCTTGCTGCGGGATTTCCCACGTGCCACCAGTCTTGCACTGCTGGCGGCGCTGGGTCCTGGGTTGCCTGGACGTGCAAGGCTGGGTGAGTTCTTCAGCGCCGCAGCCGGATTCGGGCCACTGCTGACGTGTGACGATACAGACGGGTTGCGGATGCGCTTCGAAAATGGCGACGTTGCCCATATCAGGCCGTCGGGAAATGCTGACGAGCTCAGGCTCTACGCCTGCGCGGACTCCCAGTCACGCGCAGATGAGATCCTCAGGCTCGGACTCGAAGAGCCGGGCGGGATTCTTCGTCGACTCGCCGCGGCCTTCATCCCGCAAGGCTGAAATCCGCGAGTTCGGGCCGGCGCATCTCGCGCTCGAAGCGATCGAAACTCCAAGGCCACATCGCGGGCTTTCCATGCTTGTCGATGTACCAGCTGCGGCAACCACTCACCCACACCGTCTTGGCCATGGCCTCTTCGATTGCGTCGTTGAAACGTCGCGTGGCCTCCTCCGTGGGCGCCAAGGCGCGGCATTCGCCGGCTCGTAAGCGCTCAACGAGCTGCAGCACATACGCCATCTGCATCTCGGCGATAAGGATGAGTGAGAAATTGCCGATGGGGCTGTTGGGCCCGATGAGCATGAAGAAATTCGGGAATCCGGGCAGCGCCACCGAGCGGTAGGCGCGGTTACCTTCTGCCCATGCAGTTTCCAGCGACACGCCGCCTTCGCCTTCGATAGACATGGGGCGCATGAAGGCGTGACCATCGAAACCCGTCGCGAACACCAGCACATCGAGGGGGTGCAGTGCCCCATTCTGGGTGCGCACGCCCGTCGGTTCGATGCCGACGATCGCATCGGTGATCAGCCTGGCATTCGGCTGCTGGATGGCGCCGTAGAAGGTGTCTGACATGATGAGTCTTTTACACGCCACCCGATAATCGGGGGTGAGCCGCGCGCGCAGTTCGGGATCTGCGACCCGCGCCAGATTAGATTCGCAAAGCTCGGCAATCCGCTGCAACTGCTCCTGGTCACCCACCACGGCACGCGCAAAAGTGTTCTGGAAGCGCTTGCCCCAGAACTCATAGGTTTCGCGCATCCGCTGAGGGGCTTGCCTGAAAAGCTCGCGGTCTTCGTCGGAATAGGGAGGGTTGGGCAGCGGCAGAATCCACTGCGCGCTCCGCTGGAAAAGCGCCACTTCGCGGACCTCCGGCTGGATGGCCGGCACGATCTGGATGGCGGTGGAGCCCGTCCCGATGATTCCCACTCGCTTGTCCGCGAGATCTACATCGGCGTCCCAACGCGCCGTATGGAATGCGGGTCCCGCGAAGCTGTCGCGTCCCGGGATGTCTGGCATCACGGGATGATGCAGTACGCCCGTCGCCGCGATGACCACATCGAAAGTCTCAGGGCTCTCCGCGACGGTGAGATGCCAGCATCCTTCCTGGTAGACGGCCTTGCGCACCTCGTGCCCGAACCGGATTCGGGGAAGAACGCCGTACTTGGCAGCCACGCGCTCGAAATAGGCCAGAATCTCGCCGCCGGGCGAAAACAGGTGGGTCCAGTCGGGATTCAGCTCGAATGAGTAGGCGTAGTGATGGGATGGCACATCGCAGGCCAGGCCCGGATAGCGGTTATCGCGCCAGGTGCCCCCCAGGTGTTCAGCCTTCTCGAAGATGGTGACGTCGGAGTGACCGGCCTCCAGCAGCTTGATCGCCGCGAGAATACCGGCCATGCCGGCGCCGATGATCGCGATACGTAAGGCGTTCGTGTTTTCAGCTGTCTCTTTCATGCAAGGGTCCTCACCAGCGGAGATCGTCGGGCACGGGATGTTCCGCGTATGCGGGATCATCCACCTGCTCACCTCCCTGATGCGCCACGAGAACAAGATCCGGTGCCTTGGCCGCAATGCCGGCGGCCGTCGCGGTTGGCACCACCGCATAGCGCGTGCGCAGTCGAACGATAGCAAGTTCGCCGCTGGTCAGGAGACGCTGCGTGTCCGCCGTGCAGTAAATACGTCCAATTTTTCGCCCATCGATGAAGTTGAAAACCTCATCCCCATCGTTGTGCTGATGCCGGTTTGCCTTGATCAGGGCGACCACCTCGCGCTCCAGCGCACGGCGGGCGGCCTCGGCTTCAGCGCGTGCCGAAGCTTTGATGGCGCGCGCATTCCCGCCTGAATGGTGATCGCCGGCAACGCGTGGGGCCGCGGGTTTATCCGCGTGAGCGATTAGCGGCCCGCGCGCTTGCCGCTGCGGCGCCTCCCCGCCTCGATGTTGCGGTTGTCCACCCTGACGACCACGTCC
>JBIKOF010000003.1:0-14502 GCA_044358205.1 Gammaproteobacteria bacterium
CGGAGCCTGCCGCGCCAGAAATCGTACCCGTTGTCGAAATACCTGCTCCAGTGCCAGAAGCGGCGCCAGTTCGTCCGCGTTTCGAGGCGCCCTCACCAGCCCCCGCGCCGCGTTCTGATCGTCCCGAGAACCGTGGGGCGGAGCGTGACTCACGGGGTGGTCGGCGCGAGCTGCATGTCGCGAGCGACAAGTCGGGCAAGCGGAAAAAGAAACAGTTCCCGACCCGCCGGCCGGTTACGCCCTCCGGGGGCGGCAAGCACGGCTTCGAGCGGCCCACCGCGCCGGTTGTGCGCGAAGTGGCGATTCCAGAAAGCATCACAGTGGCCGAGCTCGCCCAAAAGATGTCCGTCAAGGCGGCGGAGGTGATCAAGGCCATGATGACCCTTGGCAGCATGGTCACCATCAATCAGATGATTGACCAGGACACCGCTGCCATCGTGGTAGAGGAAATGGGCCATAAGGCCAAGCTGACACGTGCCGACGCCATCGAGGCAGAGCTGCACGAGGATGGCGAGGCAGACTCCGATCTGCAGCCGCGGGCGCCCATCGTTACCATCATGGGTCATGTCGATCACGGCAAGACCTCGCTGCTCGATTTCATTCGTAAATCGCAGGTGGCGGCGGGCGAGGCGGGTGGCATTACCCAGCACATCGGCGCCTACCAGGTCGATACTGCGCACGGGCAGATTACATTCCTGGACACCCCGGGCCACGAGGCGTTCACCGCGATGCGTGCGCGCGGCGCGAAAGTGACCGACATCGTTATCCTCGTGGTGGCGGCGGACGATGGGGTGATGCCGCAAACGGAAGAAGCAATCAAGCATGCGCGCGCCGCGGGCGTGCCGATGATTGTGGCAGTGAACAAAATTGATAAGAACGGCGCGGATCCCGAGCGTATTCGTCAGGAACTGTCCATTCGTAATGTGCTCGCCGAAGAGTGGGGCGGTGATACCCAGTTCGTGCCCGTCTCTGCGCGCACGGGACAAGGTGTCGACAAGCTTCTCGAGGCAATTTCGCTGCAGGCGGAAGTTCTGGAACTCAAGGCTTCGCCGCAGGGGCCCGCGAAGGGCGTGGTCATCGAGTCCCGCCTCGATCGGGGCCGTGGTCCCGTGGCAACTGTGCTCGTCCAGCGTGGCGAGCTCAAGCGCGGTGATGTGCTGCTGACGGGCACCGAATTTGGACGAGTCCGCGCGATGGTGGATGCATCCGGCAAGTCGGTCGACTCAGTTGGTCCATCCGAGCCAGTCGAGGTGCTGGGCCTCTCCGGTACCCCGAATGCGGGTGACGAAGCAACCGTAGTAGATGACGAACGCAAGGCTCGGGAAATCGCCATCTTCCGCAAGGATAAGGATCGCGAGACCAAGCTTGCTCGCCAGCAGGCTACCAAGCTCGAGAACGTGTTCTCGCAGATGCGCGATGGCGAAACCGCCACCCTCAAGATTCTCATCAAGGCAGATGTTCAAGGATCCGCGGAGGCGCTCAGTGAAGCGCTCACCCGGTTGGGCAGTGACGAGGTCCGGGTTGAGGTCATCAGCAGCGGCGTCGGCGGTATCAATGAATCGGACGTCAATCTCGCATTCGCCTCCCGGGCCTTCATGGTGGGCTTCAATGTGCGTGCTGACAGCGCGGCCCGCCGTCTGGTGGACGAGGAAGGTGTGGACCTACGCTACTACAGCGTGATTTACGACGTCATCGACGACGTCAAGGCGGCCATCACCGGCATGCTCGCGCCAGAAATCCGCGAGACTATCGTCGGTGTCGCGGAAGTACGCGACGTGTTCCGTTCGTCCAAGCTTGGCGCGATCGCGGGGTGCCTCGTGTCGTCCGGGACCGTCAAGCGTCACAACCCGATTCGCGTGCTGCGCGATAACGTTGTGATCTACGAAGGCGAACTTGAATCTCTGCGACGCTTCAAGGATGACGTTAACGAGGTCAAGTCGGGCACGGAGTGTGGTATTGGCGTCAAGAACTACAACGACGTGCGGCCAGGGGACCAGATCGAGGTCTACGAGCGAACCGTCGTGGCCCGTACCGCATGAGCTCGACGCGAGAGGTCGACCTTGCCACGTGAATTCGGGCGGAACGTCCGGGTCGCCGAAACCATTCAGCGTATCGCCGCCCCCGTCATTGCCGGGCTCGCGCGAGAGCATGGCTGGGGCATGGTAACGGTCACGGACGTGGCCGTGGCCACTGACATGACCGTCGCGACCGTTTTCGTGAGCGTGCTTGGCAAGGAGGACGCGGCGCCAGTTGTTGCAGTCATGAAACCCTTCATGCCGCAGGTGCGCGCGGCGGTCGCGCGCGATTTGAGACTCAAGAAATGCCCTGCCCTGCAGGTGGCAGAGGATCGCTCCATCGTGCGCGGGGCCCGCATCGCAGCCCTCCTGAGAGAGGGACAGACACCCGATCCCGATGCGGATTGACACGCGCAGGGGCCGCGCTTGACCCGCGCGCGGTCACGAAACGTCGACGGGATCCTGTTGCTCGACAAACCGCCCGGGATCAGCTCGAACCATGCTTTGCAGCGTGTGCGGCGCGCATTTGCTGCGGCCAAGGCAGGTCACACGGGCAATCTTGACGTGGCGGCGTCCGGTCTGCTGCCGCTCTGCCTGGGCGAAGCCACCAAGGTTTGCGGGTTTCTGCTCGATGCCGACAAGCGCTATCAGGCGCTGGTGGCCTTTGGCGCCGAGACCAGTACGGGGGACGTGGAGGGGGAGGTCATTCGTAGGACCGACCGCGTGCCCGCATCGGCGACGGAGATTCAAGCCGCGCTCGCGCAACTCGAGGGCGAGCAGTGGCAGGTTCCCCCCATGTACTCAGCCCTGAAGCACCACGGACAGCCACTGTATCGGCTCGCCCGGCAGGGCATCGAGATCGAACGGGCCCCGCGGCGCATCACGATTCATGCACTGGACCTGCTCCGCCATGAGGATGGGCAGGCCCTTATCGATGTCCGGTGCACCAAAGGGACCTACGTCCGAAGTCTTGCGGTGAGTCTGGGTGAGTTACTGGGATGTGGTGCGCATCTAGCCGGACTTCGACGGTTGGAGGCGGGGCCGTACGACATCACCCGCGCGCATCCGCTTTCCCTCTTCGAGCCGGGCGCGTACCCACCAGAGGCCCTGGCAGAACTTTTGCTCCCTGCGGACAGCGCGTTGACTTCTCTGCCTGCGCTCACGTTAAACGGGGATACAGCGCGACGCCTCGGTCTGGGCCAGCGGGTGCGAGTGCCAGAAGCCACCGGGCCCGGGGTTCTCGTGCGTCTCTACGACCTCGACGGACGTTTTCTCGGTGTGGGCGAGTGCGAAGCAGACCAGATGGTCCGGCCGCGTCGCCTCACCGCGTCGCAACCGGTCACAGAAATGCTCGAAAGCCGATGATTTGCCGCGAAAAACGGTTGTCCGGGCGGGGTCCCGCGGTTAGAATGCGCCCCGCCTATAGAGTCAGTAAGACAGAATCAGGAGTGCGTTGATGGCCTTGAAGAGCGAACAGAAGCAGGAAATCCTGCAGAGTTACCAGCGTGGAGCCGCTGATACCGGTTCTCCCGAAGTGCAGGTGGCACTGCTGTCCGCACGTATCGAAGACCTCTCGGGGCACTTCAAGGCCCACACTCACGACAACCACTCCCGGCAGGGATTGCTGCGCATGGTCAATCGCCGTCGCAAGCTCCTCGACTATCTCAAGACCCGCCACACCGAGCGCTACCGCGAACTGATTGCACGCCTCGGCCTGCGCAAGTGATCGATAGCCGGCGTCTCGCCGGCTTTTCAATTCCGTTACTCCCCCACTTTGGCCGCAAGCCACGGACGCCAGCATGACTGCCCATACAGTTACATTCCAGTACGGTAATCACCAAGTTCAACTCGAGACCGGCCGCATCGCGCGCCAGGCCACTGCTGCGGTCATGGTGACCATGGGCCAGACCATGGTCCTGTGCACCGTGGTTGGTGCGCGCAGCGCATCGCCCGACCGTGATTTTTTCCCCCTTACCGTGGATTACCAGGAGCGCACTTACGCGGCCGGTAAAATTCCGGGCGGTTTCTTCAAACGCGAAGGACGGCCCACGGAGAAGGAAACGCTGACCTCCCGGCTTATCGACAGACCCATTCGCCCGCTGTTTCCGGAAGGTTTCAAGAACGAGGTGCAGATCATCTGCACAGTAATGTCGCTCGACCCCCGCGTCGATCCCGATATTCCCGCCCTCATCGGTGCGTCCGCTGCGCTGTCCCTGTCCGGTATGCCTTTTCAGGGACCGCTTGGCGCGGCGCGCGTGGGTTACAAGGATGGCCAGTATCTGCTCAACCCCAGCTTCTCGGAACTTAACGATTCCGAGCTCGATCTGGTCGTTGCGGGCACGGCCAGCTCCGTGCTGATGGTGGAGTCCGAGGCGCGGCAGCTATCCGAAGAAGTCATGCTGGGCGCCGTCATGTTTGGTCACACTCAGGCTCAGGCTGTGATCAGCGCCATCCAGGACCTCGTCGCGAAGGTCAAGCCGGAAGCATGGGCCTGGCAACCGCCCGCAGATCACTCCGAACTCGACGCTTCGCTGCGCACGCGTTTCGGAGCCGGGTTCGCTGAGGCCTACCTCATCATTGACAAACTACAACGCCGCGATCGTCTTTCGGTGTTGCGCAAGGAAGCCATGGAAGCGCTTGCCGGCGGCGAGACCCCGGTATGGACCGCGAGTCAGGTTGGCACTGCCATCGGCAACCTCGAGTACGACACTGTGCGCGGCAATATCCTCGACGGGAAACCCCGTATAGACGGCCGCGGCAAAGCCGACATTCGCGCCATCACGGTGGACGCAGGCCTTCTTCCGCGCACGCACGGCTCAGCGATGTTCCAGCGCGGCGAGACGCAGGCCGTAGTGGTCACCACCCTCGGCACCGAGCGAGATTCGCAGATCATCGACGCCATTGAAGGCGAGCGTCGCGAGCCCTTCATGCTTCACTACAACTTCCCTCCGTTCTCGGTCGGCGAGGTTGGTCGAGTGGGCTCCCCCAAGCGACGCGAGATTGGCCATGGCAGGCTGGCGAAGCGCGGCATACAGGCAGTGATGCCCGACATGAGCCGCTTCCCTTATTCCATCCGAGTTGTGTCCGAAATTACGGAATCAAACGGATCCAGTTCAATGGCGTCCGTCTGTGGGACGAGCCTTGCCCTGATGGATGCCGGTGTTCCAATCACCGCACCTGTGGCCGGTATCGCCATGGGACTCATCAAGGCCGACCAGAACTTCGTGGTGTTGTCGGACATTCTTGGTGACGAAGACCATCTCGGCGACATGGATTTCAAGGTCGCGGGGACGGCGAATGGCGTGACCGCGCTCCAGATGGACATCAAGATCAACGGTATCACGCGCGAAATCATGGAAACCGCGTTGGTCCAGGCCAGAGAAGGCCGTCTGCATATCCTCGACTGCATGAACAAGGTGCTCAACAGCCCGCGCACCGAGATGTCGGAGTTCGCGCCGCGTATCATCACCATCAAAATCGATCCGGACAAAATTCGGGACGTCATCGGCAAGGGTGGCAGCACCATCCGGCAGATTACGGAAGAAACGGGCACCACGATCGACATTACGGACGATGGCACGGTGAAAATCGCGTCGGTCGATTTCGCGGCGGGCCAGGAAGCCAAACGCAGGGTCGAAGCCATCACCGCCGACGTGCAGGTGGGGGCTATCTATCAGGGCCGTGTACAGAAGCTGATGGACTTCGGGGCGTTCGTGAATATCCTTCCGGGCAAGGACGGTCTGGTCCACATCTCGCAGATCTCGCACGAGCGGGTCGAAAACGTCAGCGACAAGCTGCGCGAGGGGGACACCGTGCGCGTGAAGGTGCTCGAGGTCGACAAGCAGGGCCGAATCCGCCTCAGCATGAAGGCCGTGGACGGCGAGTGATTTCATGGCGTTTCTGGCCGGGTAACGGTGTTGCCGGCGACGCTGGGCTTAATTCAACGAAGGTCAAATTGAGATGGTAACGATCAGACTCTCCCGCGGTGGCGCCAAGGCGCGGCCTTTCTATCATGTAGTGGTGACCGATAGTCGCAGCAAGCGCGATGGACGTTTTATCGAACGCCTTGGGTTTTTTAACCCGATCGCGGTGAAACAGGACGTCCCATTCCAGATCGCCCGCGACCGCTACGATTACTGGATCTCCACCGGAGCCCAGCCATCCGACCGTGTGGCGCGGCTGGTGAAGGCACACGCGCCTGCGGCTGCCTGAGGCCTCGCGCGGATTCGCCCCTGAGGCGCGTCCGCGCGTCCCGCCGACTGTTCTGAGTCGTTCGTCCGTCCCCGAACGGGCGCTCGGAAAACCTGTCCCCCATCTCCCTTGAGCACGCCTGTACGTCCCGACGTCGCCGGTTCGCCAGAGGCTGGCCCCAGTGACCCCCTTGTGGTTGGTCGCATCGTTGGTGTTCATGGCCTGCAAGGCGGACTGAAACTCCTCTCCTACACCCGACCCCGCAGCAACCTGCTGCGTTATAGAGAGTGGTGGGTGCGTCCTGCCGATGGATGGCGAAGGGTCCGCCTGCTCGAGGGCAGCGTTCAGGGCAAATCTCTCGTCGCCAGGCTTAATGCGGTCGACTCGCGCGAGGCGGCAGAGCAGATGGTCGGCCTGGATATCCTGATGCCGCGCGCCGACTTGCCTCGCGCCAAGGCTAACGAATACTACTGGGCCGAACTTATCGGCATGCAGGTCCTGAATACCGAGGACAGCGTGCTTGGGCAGGTACGAAACCTGGTTGAGGCCGGTGACCACGACGTGTTGGTAATCGCCGGAGAACGCGAGTATCTGGTGCCATTCGTCCGCGGTGTCTACGTTCTTAAGGTCGATCGCAAGGCTCGCCAGATCAGGGTTGACTGGCATCTGGACGACTGATGCGCCGCACCTTCAGTCTCATCACCTTGTTTCCCGAACTGGTGGACAGCTTTGCAGCCATTGGATTGGCCCGTAAGGCGCGTGCGGCGGGGCTGCTCGAAATCGAGGCTATATCGCCGCGCGACTTTGCGACCGACGCCCGCAGAACAGTTGACGATGTGCCCTACGGAGGGGGACCGGGGATGGTGATGCAGGTTGGCCCTTTGCGGCGGGCCATCGCTGTTACCCGGGAGCGTCTGCCCGGGGCGCATGTGATTTATCTCAGTCCTCAGGGACGGACACTGCGGCAGGATCTCCTGCCCGAGCTGCTGGCGCGTCCTCACCTGATCCTGGTCGCCGGGCGTTACGAAGGAATCGATGAGCGGCTGATCGCGCACGATGTCGATGAAGAGTGGTCCATCGGTGACTACGTTTTGTCGGGTGGCGAGTTACCTGCACTGGTTCTCATGGATGCCCTCATTCGGCTTCTCCCCGGCGTGATGGGAGATCCGGCCTCGGCTGAAGCCGAATCTTTCGTGCGCGGTCTGCTCGACTTCCCGCACTACACGCGCCCCGAAAGCATTGATGGTCAAGCGGTCCCGGCAGTGCTTCTGAGCGGCGACCACGCCAGAATTGCCGAGTGGCGTCTGCGCGCCGCCGTCCTTCGAACAGCGCTACGGAGGCCCGATTTGCTGGCCGAGGCGTTGACTCAGCCGGAGATTTCGAAGCTCTGGGCAGAAATCTCTGCCGATTTACCGATAGACCCCTCTATCAAGACTTAAATAGCGCAGCCCTTTGGGCTACAATCCGCCGCCTTTACCTTTGCCCCGGACGCTGGAGCCAGACATGACGAACATCATCCACCAACTCGAATCCGAGCTGACCACGCGCAAACTCCCTGACTTTTCGCCCGGGGACACTGTCGTCGTGCAGGTCAAGGTGGTCGAGGGTAACCGCGAACGTCTTCAGGCCTTCGAAGGGGTTGTCATCGCCAAGCGTAATCGTGGCGCCAACTCCTCCTTCACCGTGCGCAAGATTTCGCATGGAGAAGGCGTGGAGCGTGTATTTCCCACCTTCAGCCCCTTGGTTGCGGACGTCACTGTGAAACGTCGGGGCGCAGTGCGTCGGGCCAAGCTCTATTACATGCGCGACCTGAAGGGTAAGGCGGCGCGGATCCGCGAGAAGATCACCAAGGGCGGCAAGAGCGACCGCTAGGCGGTTCTCCGTTGTCCCGGCAGCGCCGACTCGATGCAGCAGGAGTCGGCGCTGGACCCCACAGTGCTGGTCAGCGAGACGCCTGCTCCCTGAGGTAGGCAATGATGTCTGCCGACTCGTACAGCCATCGAACGTTACCGTCATCCGTCTCAATTCGCAGACAGGGCACCTGTCCCTTACCTCCGCCGGCAATCAGTTCGGCCCGGCGACCGGCCTCCATATCGACATCGCGCCACTCAAATCCCAGTCCCAGTCCCTGCGCGGCCTGTCTGACCCGGGTACAAAATCCGCACCATTGCGAATGGTAGAGTGCATGCCCTGGCAGGTTTTGAGTGTGTCCCGAGTTCATCCGCCGTCCCCCCGCGCTGAAGAAAGAGGGCGGAAGGCTAGCCATCGTGGCCTTGAACAACAAGTCCTGCCGTTCTGACCATGGCACGTCGCCCCCCGCGAAAAGCGCCAGCCGACCTGTCTCCCGAGGTCGAACGCTTTCTGGACACCCTTTGGGCCGAGGAGGGCGCGAGCGACAACACCCGCCTCGCCTATCGCGCCGATCTGAAAAACTTGGCGTTACACGCGAAGGCAAGTGGCTTGGAGCTCGTAAACCTCTGTGAAGCCGATCTCTATGCATGGCTAAGCGTCCAGTCGAGGGGTTCGGCGCGCACCGCGGCAAGACGTCTTTCGGCCGCGCGACGCTTCTATGGCTATCTCCTGCGAGAACGCCGCATCGATGAAGATCCCACGCTCCGGGTACAGGGACCCAAGCTGGGCCGACCACTACCGAAGACGCTTTCCGAGCGCGACGTGGAGAGCCTGCTCGAGGCCCCCGACGTCACCGCACCACTGGGACTCCGTGACCGCGCAATGCTAGAGCTTCTGTATGCGACCGGCTTGAGGGTGTCCGAGCTCGTTTCGCTTCGGATGCCAGGCCTGAATCTACGTCAGGGCGTGGTAAGGGTGGTTGGAAAGGGCAGTCGGGAGCGTCTGGTTCCGCTTGGCGAGGAGGCGACTCGCTGGCTAGGACGTTACCTTCTGGACGCACGAGCCGAGCTCGTGAAAGGGCAGGAAAACGACGCGGTTTTTCCCACGACACGTGGGGGACCCATGACCCGACAGGCGTTCTGGCATCTCATTCGCCGCTACGCGACGCAGGCGGGGCTGGATATGGCTTTGTCACCGCATACGCTGCGACACGCCTTCGCGACGCATCTGTTGAACCACGGTGCCGATCTGCGAGTGGTCCAGTTGCTATTGGGCCATGCCGATATTTCGACCACTCAGATATACACCCATGTCGCGCAGGCTCGTCTGAAGGCGCTCCATGCAGCCCACCATCCGCGCGGTTGATGGTCTTGGGGGGGGGCATCTCCTAGAATGAAGCAAGGCGTTGCCCAGCGCGGCCCCACTCGTTTCTTCAACCGGAGTTTCCCATGCGTGTCTTCTGCCTGCTCATTGCCACCTTTTTCACTTGCTCTGTCGCTGCTGAATCGGTGGACCCGGCCCTTAAGGCTCAGCTCGGCAAGAGCCTCGGCAAGGTGCTGACGGACGCCGAAATCACGAGCGTCAAGCAGTCGCCTATCCCGGGACTTTACGAGGTGATGTTAGGGGCAACCGTGCTCTATATGACCGGGGACGGACGTTACACCGTGCGCGGCGACATCATTGATCTCCAGAGTCGAACGAATCTCACCGAGGATCGTAGGCAGGATGCGCGTATCGCGGGCTTCGCTGCACAGGCCCCTCGCACCATCGAATTTGCGCCAGAGGCCGGGAAGGCCAAAACGACGCTATACGTGTTCACAGATCTGGACTGTGGCTATTGTCGCAAGCTGCATACCGAAGTTCCCGCCCTGAATGCTGCGGGTATCTCGGTTCGCTATCTCGCCTTTCCCCGGGCGGGCCTCAAGAGCGAGAGCTACGACAAGGCGGTCGCCGTATGGTGTGCCAAGGATCCACGCGCAGCCCTCACGTCGGCGAAGCTCGGACAAAAACCGGCCAAAGCCAACTGCGACAATCCCGTGGCCAGCCAGTACGACTTTGGTCAGGCGATCGGCGTGCAAGGCACACCTGCAGTTTTCAGCGAAAACGGTGAGGAACTGGGCGGTTACCTGCCGGCGGCCGAGCTGATCAAACTGCTGAAGGAGGAGGAGCTTCTCAAATCAGGTTAGGGCGAGGGGACGCAGCGACCCTTAGCGGAGCGACGGGGCACTTGAACGAGTGCCGCTGGAGAATGAAACCAGACGCCCACGCGTGAGTTCGCCGTCGCGCTCGCGGTATTCGATGCGCAAGGGCAAATATTGCAGCGCCGGCGCACACCATAGCGTGGTCCTCCGGCCTGAATTGCCCCGCGCGTAGCTCACCTTGATCACAGGCAGCCGTTGACCCTCGAAGTCGATCGGTTCGGCCTCTTCTCGCGTCAGGGTATAAGTCTTGATGCCATCGGCATCGGCGACGCGGTGACTTAACGCCTGCGCGCCGCTTGCAAGGTCGTGCATCACGCCTAGCAGCAGGCTCAGCTTGTCCAAGGTGCCCGCTTCGAGTCCGGAGTGTTGAGCGGATGAATGGGTAAGGCTGACTCGGCCGGCCGCCCAGTCGAAGGCAAGAGCAAAGCGTTTTTCCTTCTTCCCGGAGCGCCGAAAGTACGTATAGCTTTCGGGCCTCAAGCCATCCGGGGTGAGGGTCCCTGTGCTGGACTCCTCGGCGTGCAGCTTCCGCAAGAGCCGCGCGAGACCTGTCGATTCCAGAATCGAGGTGAAGTGATAGGCCTCGGGGGCTGGCCGCTCGAGTCGCTGCGTCAGGTGTCCCAGCGGAATGCCCTTGACGCTCACTTCGTAGACAGCCTCAAAGGGCTGCAAGGAAAGTTCGGGCGCGGCCATTGCCGGTGCTGTAAGTCCAAGGAGCAGCAGCAGAAGGGACCAATGGCGCATTTCCCGTGCCTTGCCGGCGGGCTGGCGGATGCTGTTCATATGTTAGGATTCCTCACCGATCTCCAAAGATTCTTTTCCGAGTCCAGTGTCGACGCACGTATCGCAGAGCCTGCCCGATAATGCCATGGCGCCCGTTGTAGTGTTGGGTGACGTCATGCTCGATCGCTACTGGCGTGGCCCCACATCCCGAATTTCGCCTGAGGCCCCGGTCCCGGTCGTGCGCGTGCGCGCCATGGAAGATCGCATCGGCGGTGCCGGGAATGTGGCTGCCAATGCGGCGGCGCTTGGCGCCCAGGTCACGTTGCTCGGTATCACCGGCGATGACGCTGATGCCGCCATGCTGGAAACGCTGTGTGGTTCGGCCGGCTTTCAGGCCAGATTTTTGCGAACGGCGACTTCCCGCACTGTGGTCAAACTGCGTGTCATCGCACAGCACCAGCAGTTGGTGCGGCTGGATTTCGAGGACGAAGCGGGAAAGGTGGCGGCAGATGCGCTGGCCGGCCTGCGCATGGCCTTGCAGTCCACCTTGAATAGCCTGCCCCGCGCGGAGACCCGCCCGGTCGTGGTTTTTTCCGATTACGCGAAAGGCACGTTAAGTGAAGTTGCGGCGCTGATCGCCATCGCCCGTGCCGAGGGGGCATTCAGCGTGGTCGATCCGAAAGGCCGCGACTTCGCGCCCTATACCGGCGCCGATCTTGTTACGCCCAACCTTGCTGAATTCGAGGCGGTGGTAGGGCCATGTCCCGACGAAGAAACCCTCGTCACTCGGGCGCGCGCATTGTGCGAGGCCTATGCATTCGGGGCGGTGCTCGTAACTCGTGGAGAACATGGCATGAGTCTGGTGTTCCGTGCGGGTGATGCCCGCCACCTTCCTGCCGTCGCTCGCGATGTCTTCGACGTCACCGGTGCGGGGGATACGGTGTGCGCTGCGCTTGCCTGGGCAGTGGCGAGCGGCATTCCGCTCACCGGTGCGGTGGAACTGGCCAATGCGGCCGCCGGCATCGCGGTTGGCAAACTGGGCACTTCGGTGGTCACCCGCGCAGAGCTTGAAGCGAGTCGCGGCGGTCGCAGGGGCGCTAGTCAGGCATTGTCGGGACGAGAGGCCTTGCTCGCAGAGGTCCGGGCAGCACGCCGCAAGGGCCAGAAAATCATCATGACCAACGGTTGCTTCGATGTCCTCCACGTGGGGCACGTACGCTATCTGGAACAGGCAGCTGCGCTTGGCGATCGTCTCCTCGTGGCAGTGAACACCGATGCCTCCGTGCAGCGCTTGAAGGGCATGGACCGCCCCGTCAACACGCTCTCCGATCGCATGGAAGTCCTGCAGCGTCTTGCCTCTGTGGACTGGGTGGTCGCTTTCGATGAGGACACGCCGAGAGAGCTCATCGCCGCCGTGCTGCCCGACGTCCTCGTCAAGGGCGGCGATTACGAACTGTCTGCGATTGTTGGCGCACGTGAAGTGCTGGATGCTGGAGGTCAGGTGCTCAGCCTGCCGTTTCATGAAGGACACTCGACCACCGCC
Source organism: Gammaproteobacteria bacterium (assembly GCA_044358205.1). Taxonomy (GTDB): domain Bacteria; phylum Pseudomonadota; class Gammaproteobacteria; genus CAIKBL01. The sequence goes on from JBIKOF010000003.1 coordinate 12,525, forward strand.
ATGCTGGCGCGTGGAGCGCGTGCAAGTACTGCCGGGGAGCCACGATGATTCTGGTGACCGGTGGCGCCGGGTTTATCGGCAGCAATCTCGTTCATGCACTTAACGCGCGCGGCCGCACCGATATCCTCGTGGTCGATGACATGACCGACGGCCGCAAATTTCAAAACCTTGCCGGTGCCACAGTGGCTGACTACCTGGACCACGAAGCATTCCGGCGGGCGCTCGATGTACGCAGTCCCTGGCTTGCAGACGTGGAGACGCTTTTTCACCTCGGGGCGTGTTCGGATACCACCGAGTGGAACGGTCGCTACATGCTAGACAACAACTTTCAGGTCTCGCGTGAGATCCTGGATGCTTGTGAAGCCTTCGGAACGCCACTGGTGTATGCCTCCAGCGCGGCGGTTTACGGCAGTCATGCCGACTGTCGCGAAGCCCCGGCGTGCGAACAGCCGCTCAACGTCTACGGCTATTCAAAACTCTTGTTCGATCAGCATCTCAGGCAGCGACTGACGCGCCTGGCCATTCCGGTCACCGGGCTACGCTATTTCAACGTCTACGGTCCGCGCGAGCACCACAAGGGTCGAATGGCGAGCGTGGTTCTTCATTTCAACCGACAGCTCATCGAACACGGTGAAGTCCGCTTGTTTGAAGGTTCGCATGGACTACCGGACGGAGAACATCTGCGCGACTTCGTGCATGTGGAGGACGTGGTTGCGATGACGATCTGGGCTTCGGAGCAGCGAAATTTCCGTGGCATTCTCAATTGCGGGACCGGGGTGGCGGCAACCTTCAACGCAATCGCAAACGTCATTCTGGAATGGCACGGGCGTGGTCGGCTGCGTTATATCCCGTTTCCCGAGGATCTTCGGGCCGCCTACCAGGCGCATACCCGAGCCGATATGTCGTCTGCGCGCGCGGCCGGCTGTGGCGTCGATTTTCGCGGGGTCGCCAAAGGCGTGAGGGACTACCTCGATTGGCTCAATCGGTAATCCGCCGCTATCGGGCTTTAGCCCTGCTGCTGCTGCCGCTAGTGCTAGCCAGACTGTGGTGGCAAGGCTGGCGCCAGCCCGGTTATCCGCGCCGTTGGCGCGAGCGTCTGGGCCTGTTCGAGGATTCCATACCGAGCGGTGGGGCCGCGCCGCTCTGGATTCATGCGGTATCCGTGGGCGAGGTCGCCGCTGCGGTGCCTCTGGTGCGCGCACTGCGCGAGGCATACCCCACAATTCCCGTGCTGCTGACAACGACTACCCCCACAGGCAGGGAGGCCGCGGAGCGGCAACTTGGACAATCAGTGCGGCATGCAGTCTTTCCCTACGACGCGAGCTTTGCCCTGCGTCGTTTTTTTGCGAGGTATCGGCCGCGCGCATTGCTGGTGATGGAAACGGAACTCTGGCCCAACCTCATTAGCCAATGTGAACGGCGAGGGGTGCCGGTTGCCTTGCTCAATGCACGACTGTCCGCCCGCTCTGCCCGAGGATACGCCCGCTTCCCGCGCCTGACGGCTGAAACGCTCAGACGTCTGGACCTGATCCTCGCGCAGTCCGCAGACGACAGTGCGCGTTTTATCGCCTTGGGCGCAACGCCGGATAGCGTGCAGGTGGCAGGCAGTCTCAAGTTCGATGTCAGCATGCCGGCGAGTCTCCACGAAGAGGCTGCTGTGTTACGTCGGGCATTGGGGACTGATCGACCCATTGTGATGGCGGGCAGCGTGCGTGAGGGAGAGGACGAGCGAATCATCGCCATCTATCTCGAACTGCGTCGTGAGCTTCCCACACTTGCCTTCCTGATTGCGCCCCGACATCCCGCCCGCTTCGATGGAGTCACAGCGCAGTGTGTGGCCACAGGACTGCGTGTGGGGCGACGCAGCGCTGGCGATCCGCGAGAAGGCCAGGATCTGGATATTCTGGTCCTCGACACCATGGGGGAACTGCCGCGCTTTTACGCGGCGGTAGACGTCGCAATCGTGGGCGGCAGTCTG
>JBIKOF010000215.1:0-4265 GCA_044358205.1 Gammaproteobacteria bacterium
ATAGCCCACAATCGTTCCCGCATAGTCGCGCGCAAGGGTCATCAGTTTAACCCGGGTGCCCATCTCCTGCGGCAAAAGAAGCCGCTTCACGGCTTGCAGCGCGTGCTCTGGAGCCTCATCCACGGCGAGGCGCTGCTGGAGCTTATCGGTGATGCCACATGCCATGAGGTACTGCGCCTGCTCGGTGAAACCCGCGACTTCCCAGCCAGCGGCTTCCGCGTCTTCCGCAACCGATGTGAAATCGACAGAGGCCGTGATGTCCTGAAGCCCAGGTGCCCACAGCGGATCGCCGTGGACCAGATGCCGGTAATGGCATTGAAGCGTGCCCGAGCTGCGCTCAGGGTGATAGTACTCATGGCGCGGATAGCCGTAGTCCGCGAGCACCGCAACGCCGCTGCTTAAAAACCGTGAAAGATCGGCCAGAAATGCCGCCTGTCGACGATTGAATTCCGTTCGGTAGCCTTCTGGCAGAGACGTCTGAACGGACTGCAAGCGTGACGTCGCGAGGGCTTGGAGCTCGCGTGACGCAGGGCGGGTCGCCAGACGCAGGGGGGCGGGTATATCCCCTCTTATCACGCCGACCTCGAGCCATTGTCCCGCGCGCCACTCGAGGCAGGTCACCGGCAGGGCGTCGAGGATCTCGTTGGCAAGGACCGCGCCGGTCCGGGCGTGCGCAGGGGGGCCCTGCCACCACTCCACCCGAGAACACAGATCAGGCACTGCACGCGTAAGCCAGGCTTGCTGGCGTTCGCGCAGTTCCGGACTCAGTTCAACGATGGCGTAGGGCACATCGCGATACCCCTGCGCCGCGAGCGCGGCCAGAACGCTGGCCGCAAGTTTTCCGCTGCCTCCACCGAACTCGATGATGCCTTCGCCACCGGCTGCGAGTGCCGCCGCACACTGCTCGGCCACACAGGCTCCAAACAGAGGCGACAATTCCGGCGCGGTTACGAAATCTCCTGCCGCCCCGAATTTGTGTGCCCCACCCACGTAGTAACCAAGCCCCGGCGCATAGAGCGCAAGATCCATGAAGCGCTCAAACGGCAGAAAACCGTCAGCAGCCTCGATTTCGGTCTGGATGCGCGCAAGTAGTTGCGCCGAAAATGCTGCCGCATCCGGACCGGGATCGGGTAATCTCGCCTCGCCCTTCACGGCTGACTGCGTCCGGGAGTCGATGCGCGCATGAGCATTCCTGAAATTGAAGATGAGTCCCCCGTCGCGCTCGTGACCGGCGCGAGCCAGCGTCTGGGTGCGCGGATTGCGCGCGCGCTTCATGCGCGCGGCATGCGGATGGTCGTGCATTATCACCAATCCGCCGCAGCCGCGAACACCTTGGCCGCTGAATTGGAAAGCACCCGCGCGGGCTCCGCCATGACCGTGCAGGCCGACCTCGCGTCAGCAGATGCGCCTGCTGCTTTGATTACCGCCATCGCCGCACGCTGGGGGCGGCTCGATGTGCTGGTGAACAACGCCGCAGTGTTCCGCCCGACGCCTTGCGGTGACGCCACCGAGGCGGACTGGGATGAAATTGCCGGAACCAATCTGCGCGCCCCGTGGTTACTCACCAACGCAGCGATGCCACTTTTGTCAGCGCGCGGTGGCAACGTCATCAATATCGTGGACATTTACGCCGAACGACCCAGGCCGGGTTTTGCGCTGTATTGCGCGGCGAAAGCGGGCTTGGTGGGCCTGACGCGCGCGCTGGCGAGAGAACTGGCACCGGCAGTGCGAGTGAATGCCGTCGCCCCCGGGGCCATCCTGTGGAGCACCGAGACCACGGCGGCCGACAAGTCGGCGATTCTCGCCAAGACCCCGCTCGGTCGTCTGGGGTCGCCGGACGACATTGCGGAAGCCGTGTGTTACCTGCTCGACGCGTCGTATGTCACGGGGCAGGTGCTGAACATCGATGGCGGGCGCACCATCTTCGACTGAAGCGCGCGATCAACGTCGCCAGAATACCGGCATAGGTGTAGCGAGCGACCAACGCTCCGCCGTTGCGTCGTACCACCACGCCTGTTCGTCGCGCACGGTCCGGGTGGTAGCGGAATCCAGTTCGTAGTATTCGATGACCACGCTGATGCGCGCTTCATCGCCGACCTCGTTGACCTGTGGTTCACTCGCCTGCCAACCACTGATGCGATAACCCTGCATACGCGAGAGATCTGGCGCGGCCAGCGGCGTTCCGTCGCGAGCGCGGAGGTATGGGACTGCCTCCTGATACTGCCCCCAGCGCATCAGCTTGCGGTAGGTATCGGTGGCTTCAAACAGGGCTGTAGCGCGCTTCTGTTCTCCCGGCGTTACAAGCCCCGCACAGCCTGCCAGTACACACACCAGCGCCAGCACGCCGGACAGCCAAGTCCGGCTCATGTCGGGAAATCTGGCGCCGGGTCGAGCACGAGTCCGCTCTTGTCGAACGCAGCCCAAAGCGTGGCATAGGATTGTCCCAGCACGGGGTGCGCTTCATCCGGGGCGTTGTCTGCGAGCGGTTTCAGCACGAAAGCGTATTCAAGAATGTCTGCGCGTGGCAGGCGCAGCCGCTCGGTTTCGATGCAGGCCGTGCCGTAGGTCAGTACGTCCAGATCGAGCGTCCGGGGGGCGAAACGCGCTTCGCCACGCGTGCGACCTTCCGTGCGTTCGATGTCGCGCAGGCACTGGGCAATCTCATCAAGCGGCAGGATGGTCTCGAAACTCACCACCAGATTGAAGAAATCCTCACCCGCAAAACCGACCGCAGGATTGCGATACACCGGAGAACGCAGCAGCGGTCCTACAGTGCGCTCGAGTGCCGCCAGTCCGCGCGGAATGTGTAAACGAGGTTCCTCGTTGCTCCCCACGCTTACGTGCACCCGCACGGCGGTCATTCGCGACGGCCGCGCTCGATGATGACGCCGACATCCCGCACCTGGCGCACCGCACCCTGCTTGTTGATACGAATACGCACCCACGGCAGCTTGAATTCATTCAGAAGAATGTCTGCGATGGTTTCGGCGAGCTTCTCCACCAACAGAAAAGCGCTCTCATCTGCGAGCTTGAAGATGCGCTTGGTCACCGACTTGTAGTCGATGGTGTCGTTGATGTCGTCGCTGCGACCGGGCCGGGAGAGATCTGCGCCCATATCAATATCCAGAATGAGGGTCTGCTTGAGCTTGCGCTCCCAGTCCCAGATGCCGATGACGGTGTCGATACGCAGGCCGTGCAGAAAAACGATGTCCATAATTCAGCAATCCAGGCTAGGAAGGGCGTGACGGGCGAACAACAGAAATGAGCCCCGAGTATAAGCCCACTTGATTGCCTCACGCCCATCAAGTGCAATAGCTCTATGCTGAATTCGATCTATCTGCTGGGCAGTTACCTCCTCGGTTCCTTGTCTGCCGCCATTCTCGTGTGTCGGGCGCTGGGCAAGGGAGATCCGCGCGCGGTGGGATCTGGAAATCCTGGCGCCACCAATGTGTTAAGGGCTTTCGGCAAAGGCCCTGCGCTGGCAACACTGGCGGGTGACGTGCTGAAGGGTTTTTTGCCTGTCGTCGTCGCACCCCTGCTCGGGCTTGAACCGATTTGGGTGGCAGCGGCGGGCGTGGCAGCCTTCATGGGTCATCTCTATCCGGCATTCTTCGGCTTCAAAGGGGGCAAGGGCGTTGCAACCCTCGTCGGCGTGATGTTCGGTTACGGTTGGCAACTTGGGCTCGCCTTCGTGGTGACATGGCTCGCGGTCGCCGCAGTTACGCGCTACTCCTCGCTGGCCGCGCTGTGCGCTACCACGGCAGCCCCGCTCTTTGCCGTGCTGCTGTCGTTGCCGCTGGCTTACGCCGGCGGGCTGGGCGTGATGGGCATCGCGGTTTTTTGGCGGCACCGCGACAACATGGCGCGCTTGCGTGCCGGCACCGAAGGCCGCATCGGCACCAAAAACCGCGCCTGAAGGCGCCGAGCTCAGGCTGCCGTCGCCGGCGGCTCCAGTTCCTCCAACGACCACCTGGGACGCACACTGAAGCCCAGCGGAGCGGCAGCACCGGCCACTGCGCGCAAATATCCGGCATAGGCGATCATGGCGCCGTTGTCGGTGCAGAACTCTGGGGCAGGGTAATGGACTCGCGCACCCTGCGCCCGCGCCAGCGCGTCCAGTCCCAAACGCAGGGCACGATTGGCGCTCACCCCACCTGCCACGACCAAGGTCTTGAGCCCCGTTTCACGCAGCGCGCGACGGCATTTGATGATGAACGTATCGACCACCGCATCACTGAAAGCGCGGGCAATGTCCGCTCGCGCGC
>JBIKOF010000216.1:0-4262 GCA_044358205.1 Gammaproteobacteria bacterium
TGAATGCTGCGCGAGTATAGCAGTATCCAACTAACGGGCGGTCCGTGTGGGACTCAGGGAAATTGCAGAAGCACTTCCACGCGAGTCCCCGCAGCATTCGAATCTAGATTCAGAACCCCGTGGTAGGCCCCTTCGACAATGTCACGCACTGTCGCCAGCCCTATCCCCTGCCCCTCCACCTTCTCGTCCAGCCGAGTACCGCGCTGGAGCGCGTCGCCAAGACGAGCCTTGGGCAGACCAGGCCCGTCATCGGCGACTAGAATCCGAAGCGTAGGTCGCGGAGCCCCCGGAACCTCCAAATTGGAAACCTCCACCTTCACCCGGGTCCGCGCCCACTTACACGCGTTGTCGGCCAGATTGCCGATGATCTCCATCAGGTCGCCCTGGTCTCCGGGAAATGTTGCTCCCGGGGCTACAACACCGGTGAGGGCTAACCCGCGCGCGTGATAAACCTTGCGCAGGGAAGACAGCAGTCGTTCGACGACCGGCGCAATTTTGACGGGCTGCGCAAGGGCGCTGCGCCCGGCGGTCGCCGCGCGTTGGAGCTGGTAGCGCACGGTGGCGTCGAGCTGGTCCACCGGTTCGCGCAGAATCTCACGCACGGAGGCCGCGCGGTTGTCGTTCTCCAGTGTGGTTCGGATAACAGCGAGCGGGGTCTTAAGGCTGTGCGCGAGGTCTCCAAGCGCATTGCGATACCGCTGCAAATGGCTTTCCCGAGCCCCGAGCAGCGCATTCAGGTTGTGGACCAGCGCTTGCAGCTCCCGGGGATAATCCGCCTCAAGCGCACGCTGTCGCCCCTGTTCCAAAGCTCCCAGTTCCATCACCAGGCGGCGTAGAGGTTTCAGGCCCCAACGCAGAATCCCTATCTGGATAAGCAGCAACAGAACACCGAGCCCTCCAAACCAGAATCCGAGCGTCCGCTGGAACCGCCGGACCTGTCGCGCATACAGGCGACTTCCCTCGCACACCTGAAAGTTGAAGGGCCGTGCGGCTCCACTGTCACGCGGTTCCCATTGAAAGCGGTAACCCAGGCAATAGAGCCTCTCTCCGGTGGATGAGCGGGCCTCATCGAAGACGAAATCGCCGGCAGGCGGAGATTCGAGCCAATCGATGCGCAGTCCGAGCATCGAGCGGGACCGCCAAACCACGCGGCCCTCCGTGTCCTGAACTTGCGCATAGTGCCCTGATTCCGGCATTGCCAGTGCAGGTTCCGGGAGCAGGGTATCGGCAAGTGGTTTATCAGGGCTGTCTAGGTCGATGATTCCCAACAGCGCGAAAATCTGAGCCTTTAGGCGTTCCTGCACACCCGAGAGCGCGCTATCCCGAAACCCGTGGTCAATGATGAGCGCCGCTCCCCCTAGAAATGCAGCGAGCACAACGCCTGCCACCAGCAATAGTCTGCTATGGAGAGAGCGGAGCATATGGCCCGATTCCGCTCAGTCGACCACGCCAGCGCCTGGAGGATAGCTAAACCGGTAACCGTGTCCGCGCGCCGTTTCTATAGGATTGAGGGTGCGTGTGGGGTCAAGCTTGCGCCTCAAACGTCCAACGATCACCTCCAGCACATTGCTGTCCCGATCGCTGTCGTCTTCGTAGAGATGCTCGCTCAGCTCTGTCTTGGAGACCACTCGGCCCGCGTGCATCATGAGGTATTCGAGTACCTTGTACTCAAATGCCGTGATATCGATAGCGCTTTCTCGGCAGTGCAATGTCTTGGCAGCGGTATCCAGCAGATAGGGGCCGCAGCGCAGTCGAGGATCACTCCAGCCTGCGGCACGTCGAAGCAGCGCGCGCACGCGCGCCACAAGCTCGGCTGTGTGGAAGGGTTTGACCAGATAATCGTCGGCACCAAGCTCCAGTCCAGCCACTTTGTCTTCCCAGCTGCCACGCGCCGTCAAAACAAGGATTGGAAATTGCCGACCGTTTTCGCGCCAGCGTTTGATCACTTCAGTGCCCGGTATGTCCGGCAAGCCCAGATCGACGATGGCCACATCGATGGGATATTCATCGCCCATGAACAGGCCATCACGGCCATTCGCCGCAGTGTCCACTGCGAAACCTTGCGAACGGAGATTTTCTGCCAGTCCCTCGCGAAGTAAGCTTTCGTCCTCTATGAGCAACAGCCTCATGCCTATCAGTCCTGCCGCTCAGGGACTGCATCCACACGGACGCGACGCACGCGTCCCTCTTGCAGTAAAACCCGAACTTCATACGCCTGTTGCCCGGTCTCTGGCGGCAGTGGTTGCACATCGAGCACCCGTCCCCCGGTGCTAGCCCTCGCCGCGTGCGCCGCGTAGTCGGCGCCGCCAATCACGGCAGTTGCATCACCATCGTCCTCCGCTTGGCCCAACTGAGGCAGAAAAAATGACCACACAATCACCCACAACACGCGCCTCACGATGCTGCTCTCTAGAGATTTCCGCCTATCTACCATTTGTGGTGTGAACTGCGGATTAACCCGGCTCCGATGTGCCGAGTTGGATGGGTCGATCGTGCTGTAATGAAGGAATCATCGCGCGTGCTTCCGACACCCGATCTGGATCCACATCAGCAAGGATAAAGCCGGGTTCCTCGCCACCGTCCGCAAGGACCTCACCCCACGGGTCGACGATGAGGGAATGACCAAAGGTTCGTCGGCCCCAGCGGCGCGTGCCGCTCTGGCCGGGTGCGAATACGTAACAACCGTTTTCGATAGCCCGCGCCCGGACGAGCACATGCCAGTGAGCAAGACCGGTCGTATGCGTAAAGGCAGCAGGAACAGCCAGAAAATCCGCGCCAGCTGCCGCCAGGTTGCGGTAGAGATGGGGGAAGCGAACGTCATAACAGATCGATAGCCCGAGCTTTCCCCACGGTAGCTGCACGCAGCGCGCGGTCGAACCGGGCGATACCACGTTCGATTCCCGATAATACTCACCATTGCGTAAGCGCACATCGAACAAGTGAATCTTGTCGTAGGTGCAGAGAACGCGTCCTTCTGGGTCAATCACATAACTTCGGTTGGCTACCCTATCCTCACTGCAACGGATGGTGAGCGAACCCAGAAGCAAGTGGACCGAGAGTTCGCGAGCGAGTGCCCTGAACGCCGGCAGTCCCGGGTGCGAAGCCTCGTCATGGCCGCGCGTAAGATAGAGATCGTCGCGTTCCTCGAGACATGTGAAGTTTTCGGGCAAGCAGATGAGCACTGCGCCCGCCGCCGCCGCCGCTCGACAGTAGCTGATGGCCTCATCGATGTTGTGTGCGACATCGTCCTCAGCGCGGTTCTGGACACATGCAACCTTGAATTTCTCAGCAGCCATGTGCGCTAGGCTCAATCAAGTCGGGCGTCAGCAACGAGCAAGCCATCCTGATCCGCATAAAGGTAATCGCCTGGAGCGATTGCGATTTCGGCGAAACGAACCACTACGTCGCGAATCCCCTCACCGCGACGCACGCTTTTGCGCGGGTTTGTTGCCAGCGCCTTGATTCCGACGGATAACCGGCCAAGCTGGGCTGCGTCGCGCACACAACCAAAGACCACGATTCCGGCCCACCCGTTAGTGACTGCAAGCTCTCCAAGCTGGTCTCCGACCAGCGCACATCTCAGGGAGCCACCGCCATCGACAACCAGCACGCGATTCTCACCAGGCTGCTCGAGTGTCGAACGAACGAGCGTGTTGTCTTCGAACACCTTGAGAATGACCACCGGTCCTTCGAAGTCGGTCACGCCACCAAAGTCCCTGAAAATAGGGGCCGCGATGCGGAGTGCTTCGCCATGGACATCGTAGAGATCAGCAAGCGACTTGGTCATGGGTTGCCCTCTATTTTTCCTTGCGCGGGCGCTGGTAACCCGCAATGGTCTTCTGTCTTACCCGGCTGATGACAAGGCGCCCCGGTTCCACATCCTCGGTTACGGTGGTTCCCGCACCGACTGTGGCGCCACGCCCAACCGTTACCGGAGCTACCAGCTGAGTATCAGATCCAATGAAAGCATCATCTTCAATGATGGTTTTATGCTTGTATGCACCGTCATAGTTGCAGGTAATAGTCCCTGCGCCCACGTTGACGTTGCGCCCAATGGCGGCATCGCCGATATAAGCGAGGTGATTCACCTTGCTGCCATCTGCAATGGTCGATTTCTTTACTTCGACGAAATTGCCGATGTGAACGTCCTGCCCCAGATCCGTCTCTGGACGCACTCGCGAAAAAGGGCCAATTCGCCCATTCTCTCCAATGCGCGCTTCCTCGATGACGCAATTGGCCAGCACGCGGGTGCCGACACCCAA
>JBIKOF010000217.1:0-4252 GCA_044358205.1 Gammaproteobacteria bacterium
AGCAAAGCCCGCAGCAGAGGTGCGACCCGACGGTCGATCCAAATCCCGAACGCCAACAATCCCAGCATGGCAGCCAGAAACAGCAACCGGGAGATGCTGCCCTGAGCAGTCGTGCCTGCCAGCAGATCGAAATTGATGGCAAGACTGTAGGTGGGGACGAATCCCCGGGCAAAACGTCGCCAAGCTCGGCGAGTTCGCGCAACTTCCTGTCTGGGCGCCTGAAAATGCCCACCGATGAGTCCGTCTGCCGACAGAGCGATGGACCACCATGCGGCCACCGCCCACAGCAGAGCCCCCGAACGCAAGGTGAAGGCAAGCCCTTCGATAAGGTTGGACCCCCCTGCCCCCGCCGCCAGCGCACGGCTCAAACCCCAGATCAACAGAGGTCCAGGCAGCGCGATGACCGCGATCAGCGCCATGGCTAAAAGACTGTCGCGCGCGCGCCGGGTTTCTGGCTGAGACTGCGCGCGTGCAAGTTCTGCCAAGTTGCGCAGGCTGCGTCGACGCAGCAGCAGCAACACCACGAAGCCCAGGAAGAACAGAACGGTCCACAGCGCGTGACCGCCCAGAGCATGCTGGACGCCCGAGGATAATTCCTGCCAACTGATGGTGACAGTCAACGCGTAAGCAGCCCCAAAGAGGTCGGCCAGCGTACCCAGAGACCACGGCGGAGTATTGGGAATCCACATCAGCCGTTGATCGAGGAGCGCGGTGTAGCTCGAGACTATCTCGATGAGCCGCTGGAGTTCACCGTCCGTAGCATCGAGCTGACGGAGGTAAGCCGCATAGTTGGCGTCCAGGTTGGTGACGAGAGACTTCCGCGACTCGCGCAAACGCCGCGCCTCCGGCGTTTCCTCGACGGGCGCCGTGATCACTTCCTGCTCTGAGGCGGGTTCTTTCACGACGTCGGCCACCGGCAAAGGCGCCGAGAGTCGCTCCTCGAGCTCGATGCGCCGCAGGCTTCCGCGACTCACCTCGGACGCTATGTCTCGCGCCCTGAGCTGAAGCTGGTTGAGTCTCGGCAAACGACGCCGCTTCTCGACCAGCACACGCCCCAACACCGCGGACGTTCCAGAAATCTGCAGCCGCTGCCGCGAAACCTCGAACTCGCTGTTGAGCCGCTGCCTGATTTCAGCGTATTCCCCACGCTGCCGAACAGTTTCGCCCTGTGCATCGACGAGGCGGGCGAGCTCCTCACCCAACGCAACATTTTCACGCGCGATATCCTGCAGCCCGGGGTCCAGCGCGGCAAGGTCCTCTGCCGACAGATCGATGCGCTCCTGTACGTCCGCCGCCGTTGCCTCGCGCCGATCGATGAGCAGCTCGCCGAGGGTGGTCATGCGTTCAGACAAGCGCTCGAGGTTGAGCAGCACCAGCTCACGGCGGAGATCGGTGACCTCATGGTCTCCGCCTAGATTCACCTGCTCCAGATTGAGTGCTTCGAGCTCGAGCTGCCGCGCAGTGTACTCGGCCTCGAGCGCGGCAGCCCGGGCGCGCGTGAGCGGGTCGACGGCAGCGTCCACCATCACCGTTCGCTCTCCATCGATACTGGCCAGACGGGCAGAGAGCGCTGATTTTTCCTTGCCCAACTCTGTCGGTCTCAGCGCCAGATTGCGCAGCTTGAGCTCGTAGCTACCGAGCTTGCTCTCCAGGCTGGCGCGCTCCGATCGGGTGAGCTCCAGGAGATTCTCGAGTGCCAAGGGATCGAGCGTGCGTTCCCGTTGCGATACAGCGGGCGTGGGCTTCAGGCGCAGCATCTGCGCAATCTGATCGAGCAGTTGGCGGCGCGTCTCGTTGCGCCGCTCTGTGGTCTTGCGATAGGCCTCGAGCTTCGACTCGAAGCCCGCCGCTGCACGGAGTGAAGCCTCCGCCTGATCGTAGAGCTGTTCGATCTGCTGCCGGACGGCGCCATCTTGGACCTGAGCCAAGGCCTCCTGACGCCGGGAGCCTAGCTCTTCCGCCGTGAAGGCAGTGGCGCTCTGTGCGAGCAGAACGAACAACCCCACAAGCGCGCACACGGCGACATGTCTGGACAGGACGGCACAGCGGACGACTATCATGCAACGCAGTCTAGCAAACTAAGGAGAAGCGGCATGATGGGATGCGGGCACGACTCCCGGTTCACATTACTGTTGACGGTGATGGGGTGGATGGCGGGTGCCCAGGCAGCGCCGCCTCTGAATTTTGCGCCGCCCGCGTTTCTGGAAGGGCCCGCGCTGACGGCGGCGGCCAGCGGGACGACCTATTCCTTCAAGGGACGCCCTCCCCATGAGCACGCAAGCCTGCGGATTACCTGGGTAGTGCTGCCTTCGGATGTGCCGTCTCCAGATGATCCCACCTGCGGTAAAGCTTTTCTCGAAGAGATCCGCCGCCAGGTTCCCGACGCCTTCTGGCAATCCAGCAGCTCGCTGGAAGTGGGCGCACTCCGCTTGCATGCCTGGCGATGGGCGGGCGACCTAGGGGCAAGGGCGAGAACCGGCATCGTGGGCTGCGCTGCGGGACCCGCACGCGTTTTCTCGATTGCGATGGAAGACTCGTTGCACGCCTCACGGGAAAGCTTTCCCGCAATGCGTGCAGCGTTGCGCACGCTCAACGCCGAGCCTGAGGATCGCTCGCCCTGACGGGCCGTGCTGAGTCAGGCCTGTAACGATCTGGGTCTTGGGAGTGTGAAACTTTCATCGACGCGTGCAACCCGCAAACCCGCCTGCTCGAGAGCTTGGGCCGCCGTTTCGGATTCGTAGTGATAGGCCACTATTCGTGCCCGAACCTCTTCCGGATACTCCCGCAGTACGTCCTCCAGCCCGGTGTGGGCGGGTGAGCCGCGCACAGCACAGTCGTGAAAGATGGGCTCCCCTGCGGTAGCGAAAGATCCCACCACTTCCGGGATCGGGCGGGTGTCTCCGCTGTAGAAAAACGACCCACGCAAGGCAAGACCAAATGCGGCGCGGTACCCACTATGCCGGACCGGGAAAACGTCGAGCAGATACGGTCCAAGCCAGAAGTGTCCGCTGGTAGGCACGAGGTGGAAGGCATCCCAGAAATTTGCGCCACCCTCGCTGAGTACATGCGGTGAGGTCGCGAGTTTTTCGTGCAAGCCGGCCACCAGCCAGGAAGGCACAAAAAGTTGAATCTCGCCACGTCTGGCAAAGTAGGCGCGATAGAACAACTGTTCCACACCGCCGATGTGATCGAGATGTAAATGGGTGAGGAATACTGCCGACGGCAGGGCGTCGCCGTAGTGACGCGCAAAATCATCGAGCGTTCGCGGACCACAGTCGACGAGGAGCAGCGGTTTGCCATCCTCTTCGAGGACCGCGGCCGCGCTGCCAAGATCGGACGCCTTGGCGTTGCCGACTCCCAGAAACCTGAAAGACAATGCGCGCGACATACTTGTGTCTCCCCATGAGTCCGGCATATCCGGCGGGTTCAGGGCCTCAAGGGCCAAAATCCGGAGAGGCCTTGTAGCAGATCGAGCGCAGGCTTTCATCCCCGCATCGAGGGCCCAAAAAGAAAGGGCGCCTGAAGGCGCCCTTCCCTCACTCACGAAGTGCCGCCTATCAGGTCGAGTAGGCGCGTTCTCCGTGTTCGGCCGTATCGAGGCCCTCGCGTTCGACGTCCTCGGTAACCCGCAGCCCTATGGTCAGGTCGACCAGCTTGTAGGCGACGAAGGAGACCACTGCAGACCACACGATGGTGAGACCAACGCCCCACGCCTGTGCGATTACCTGAGCGCCCATGTCGAACTCGGCGGCCGCATTCGCCACATAGTCATACCAGCTGGTGCCGCCCAATTCGGGGGAAGCGAACACTCCGGTAAGTAGCGCGCCAAGAATACCGCCCACGCAGTGAACTCCGAAGACGTCAAGCGAATCGTCGTAGCCAAGCTTGTGCTTCAGCCAGCTCACGGACCACAGGCACACCAGACCGGCGATGAGGCCAATGACGATGGCGCCCATTGGACCGACGAAGCCGCAAGCTGGGGTAATGGCCACCAGACCCGCCACAGCGCCCGATGCACCACCCAACATGGTGGGCTTGCCGCGGGCCATCCATTCTCCCAGCGCCCAGGCCACAGTAGCCGCCGCAGTCGCGACGAAGGTGTTCAGGAACACCATGGCCGCAAGGCCGGTCGCCTCGAGGTTCGAGCCGACGTTGAACCCGAACCAGCCCACCCAGAGGAGTGAGGCACCGATCATGACGAGCGGCACATTGTGCGGCGGCATGGCGGTGGCGCCATAACCGATGCGCTTGC
>JBIKOF010000219.1:0-4249 GCA_044358205.1 Gammaproteobacteria bacterium
CCAGGCCTGCGCCAGGTTGGCTTGATTGGCACTGGAGTTTGCCCCATGCATCACGGGGCATCCGCCTGAATTTTTGTCATTCGTATCCATTTGACGCTCCAGTGATTGGCCAACATCTGGCCGTTACTAATGCACCCAATCCCAACGAGTCCTCGAAAGGTGCGCGGCCCGCGCGGTGAGGATGAGGTCGGAATCTACACCCTCCGACGTCGAAGGGACTACTACGGAGGGTGTTGAGGCTTCTGCCGCATCCAGCGCCCGAATTCGACTAGTACGGGTCCCAGCGCTTGATGATCGGCGCGATTTCGCCATTGAAGCGCATGCGCGAGATTGACTGATTGATTAGACGCCGCGTTTTTTCGCTCAACTCGGTGCCAAATACAAAGCTCTGTGGCGTTAAGTTGTAAGTCTTGGCGGAAATTTGGAAGTGGCCCGGATCTCTGACGAGGGTGCTCAGGACTCGAATGCGATTGGAGTCCGCCATGATACTGCCCACAGTGTTGCTCTGAAGGGCATCAAGCAAGGCTTCTCCGCCGCTGATTGGATAAATTTTTTCATCCAGATTTTTTTGATTGAGTTTGCGCGCCTGTTGCGTAAGCCACAGTTCGCTGACGGTGCCGTAGTCCACACCCACTTTGTGCTGCAAGGCTGGGAGTAAACTGTTTTTCTGCGCAACGTCGTCGGGCAGTGCGTTTTGAAAAACAAGCCCCGCGGTTGTACCTACAAACACCGAGGTAATCACAAGGCGGCAGATATTGGCCACGGTGATAATAGCCATTGAAGGTGGATTCGGCCCCATTTTGTAGATGCCGGTCCCCATCGCCAGCATCATCCAGCCCTTGAAAAATGTCTGACCACTGCTGCGGCTGATGATGTCCTTGTGATCAAAGCCACGGCTAATCAGCCATAGCGCAGTGGCTGCAATCATGGTGATCGCGAAGAGCATGATTACGCAGTCGCGCAAGATCTGTTCTTTGCTTATCCGCCGCAGCAGAGGAAGGATACCTTCCGCTTTTTTTCGGGATAAAAAGGCGAGGCTGTCTTCCTGATAGGGAACCGAAAAATCAGCCTGCGCTACCCGCTCCGGGATGATGTTGATGCAGGAGACGGCCAAGTCCACCTCGTTGTTGGCAGCGGCCTGTACAGCAGCATTGCTCGTCGCAATGGGTTGATAGACGTAGCTCCAGCCCTGTTGCTGAGCGATGTCCTGCCAGAGCTCAACGGCCGACCCCTCGGCCCTGCCTTTGCTCAAATCCGAGCAAGGCATCGCGTTCTGGACCACGCCCACTCGCAATGGCGCGGGTCGCCCAGATGCGTCCTGCGCAGATGCAGCGATGCTACCCATGAGGTTGGCGGTGAGGAGCGCCAGTAGCAGGCTCAGGGTTCTCATCAGTGGTATTTCATCCAGGAGCCTGTCACGAATGGGCCCGCCGTGAATCGCGCCCCAGGCGTTGATACCCGGCGGAGGCCGCGTGCGGTTCTACCCGCTGCGACCCGGCTCTCGGGAGGGAGCCCTTTTGGTTTAGCCGCAAGGGGGGACGACGACCTAATATAATGCACCGCGACGGAATTGAGCCAAGCCAATATCCGCTGTTCTTCGGAGGGCTTTGCGACAGTGAGCGTGGCAAGCGCCAAGGCCGCGGCCAAGCTAACGCGCGAGGGCCGGTCGCTACCCTCCTGCATGTCGACATGGTGCTCTCCCCTCGTACTTATCGTGCGGCGTCTGGTTGATGTGGACGGTCGGCCAGGCTGGGCTCGCTAGCCGTTGGGCCAGCTGCTCGGCGTCCTCGAAGGCCAGGGGATCACGGTTGGCAACGGACAACACCAGGAACAGGCGCTGCCCTTTGCGGATCTGCTGCCCGTTGAACTCGAAATCCTCGTCAGCCACGCGCACTACCGTTTTGCCAGGTCCGTCGTAGCGCATGAACTCTTCCAGCGCGAGCTTCTGCTGCCGGCCTTCGTTTCAGGGTCTCGGGCATGCAGATGGACGATCGCGGCGCCGGCCTCCGCCGCGTCGATGGCGGATGCAGCGCTTTCCTTCGGCGTAACCGGCGCGTTCGGGTTGCGCCCGGTCGCCGGTGCGCTGCCTGTAACGGCGCAGGAGATGATGCGTTTGGCCATTGGCCTCTCCGATCAGACCTCTGCTGGCGGAAGTAACGGCTTCCCGAGAATAAGGTCGGAAGCCTTTTCCGCCATCATGTAGACGCAGGCGTTGATATGGGCGGTGACGATATCCGGCATGGCCGAGGCGTCGACCACGCGCAGCCTCTCGATGCCATGGACGCGCAACTCGTGGTCGAGCACGGTGCCTATCGGGCAGGTGCAGGCAGGATGGTGAACCGTCAGGCCCGTCTTGCGAATCCAGTCTTCCATGTCCTGCTTCGTTTTCGCCTCGGGTACAGGCCCTGCCGGTGCGCCACGGAATTCGTCAATTTCCTTCTGCGCGGCGAGATCCAGCGCCTGCCGGGCGATTTCAAGCAGCCGGGGCATGTCCTCGGGATGATCGAAGAAGTTGAACAGTATGCGCGGCGCATCGCTGACCTTGTTGGAGCGCAGCCGCACGGTGCCGCGGCTCTTCGGTTGCAGCAGGGTAGGGCGGATGGCGTAGGTGTCTGGCAGGCCCTTGCGGATGCCGGGGAACCACGGCCGGCCGTCGGGGCGGCTGGCGCGGAAAATGAACTCCCCGTCGGGCACGTCGAGACCCTGTTCCGATTTTATGAAGGCAAAGACCCCGCCGGGCAACGCTGCTGCCGGCCCGGTGCCGAAGAAATGGTTCTGCAGCATCGCAGTTGCGATGCGATCGAAACGCAGCAACTTGTAGAAGTCGCCGGGTTCGCGGCGATACCAGTTGAACCAGACAGCGATATGGTCCTGGAGATTGTCGCCGACGGGCAGGTCGGCAATTGCATCGATGCCCATTTCCTTCAGGTGATCGGCATGGCCGATGCCAGAGAGCATCAGCAGCTGCGGGGTGTTGAAGGCGCCTGCAGACAGGATCACTTCCTTGCCGGCATTGACCGCATGGATCTGGCCGTCCTTCACATATTCAATACCGGTCGCTGTCGTGCCGTTCATGACGACGCGCGTGGTAAGGGCGTTGGTTTCCAGCGTCAGGTTGCCGCGGCCGAGGGCAGGCTTCAGGAATGCCGTTGCCGAGGACCAGCGCTTGCCGTTGCCGATGGTGTACTGGATGCGGCCGAAGCCTTCATGCTGCTTGCCATTGAAGTCTTCCGTAACCGGAAAACCGGCGGACTTGCCTGCCGCGATCCAGGCATCGCCGATGGAGTCCTGCGAGCGCGCATATTCGGTCTTCAGTTCGCCGTTGCCGCCGCGCCAGGTGTTTTCCCCGCCCTGCCAGGATTCGGAGCGCTTGAAATAGGGCAGGGCGTCGCGGTAAGACCAGCCCTCGGCGCCGTTGCGGGCCCAGCGGTTGTAGTCGTTGGCATCGCCGCGCGTATAGGCCATGACGTTGATCGAGGAGGAGCCGCCCAGAACCTTGCCGCGCATGGATTCGATTTCGCGGTTCTGCAGGCCCGGTTCCGGGTCGGTGTCGTAGTTCCAGTCGTGCAGGCGGTGATGATGGATCTTGCCGAGACCGATGGGGATATGAATCAACGGATCGGTGTCCTTGCCGCCGGCTTCCAGCAACAGGACGGTATTGTTGCCGTCGACACTGAGGCGGTTTGCCAGCAGGCAGCCGGCCGATCCTGCGCCAACGATGATGTAATCGTAAGTTCCGGCTACGGGCATGTATCCTCCAATCCTCTTTCTGCAATGTTCAATGGGATGGGCGTTCGTCATTGTTTGGTGTGCGGTCGCCTTTCATCCAGCGCGCCAGTTCTGCATGGGCGATGGATTTTTGCCAGGCGTCGATCTTGTTCACATGCGGTGGATCGATGGTGAACTCCACGGTCAGTCCGTCTGTGCCCGGCACATAGAGCGATTTGCAGTAGCCGTGGTCGATCGGGCATCGGAAATTTAACTGCCCTTTGTCGGCCCTGTCCTGCGGAATCGGGCGTCGAGTGCGGGGAGCTGGAAGGCTCCTTAAGGACCGGTCGGCGGCGGCAGTTTCGCGTGGAATTGCGCAAGCCCGTTCCCCGGAAGGAATGTTTGACCTCGAGTTATCGAGCGTTTGGATCGACAGGTCCCCGACACCGAGCCGGGGTCAGACCAGCCTCGCGTCCATAGTTAAGAGAAAGGCATGCCGTCAGCCTGGTTTCTTAAGGCTCGGCAATGCTTGTTGCGGCGG
>JBIKOF010000218.1:0-4249 GCA_044358205.1 Gammaproteobacteria bacterium
GAGACTCCCTGGCGTTTGGCGACCCCCACGCGGCTACGCATTCTGGACAGCCTGCTCGGGGGACTTGCGCTCATCCCGTGCGCAAGTTTCGTTCAGCATGCCCGGTTAGGCGAATTCCACGCGGCAGTGGGAGAGGCGGGCGCCCTGCTCGCCCTCGCCTGCACTATTTTTCTTGCGAGCTGGGAACCGGCCCGCGAGTCCGCGCCTGCGCCCAGTCGCGCGCGACGGGGACCAGCTGCGTTGCGCCCTAACATTCTCATGATTGGAGCCGACACGCTGCGTGCAGACAGGCTGGGTGCGCTTGGCTATCGTCGCGCGCTCACGCCCAATCTGGATCGACTGGCCGAAGACGGCACCCTCTTTGGCAACTGCTACGTGCCGTGTGCGCGAACTGCGCCAAGCCTTGCTTCACTGTTTACAGGCCAGTGGCCACAATCGCATGGGATTCGCGACAACTTCATCGACAGTCAAACCGCGCGCGGGGTCGGTCCCGGTTTCCCTGCCCACTTGCGCGAACTCGGTTATCGCTGCAGCGCGCTCAGCGACTGGTGCGGGGCCGACCTGGGCAAATTCGATTTCGGTTTCGATGAACTGCTCGTGCCGCCTGATCAGTGGAATCTCAAATACCTCATCCGCCAAGGTCCCAAAGATCTGCGTTTGCTTCTTTCCTTGTTCTGCCAGAACCCGCTGGGCAGGCGTCTGTTGCCAGAGGTGCACTTTCTGGGCGGTGTTCCAGGGAGCTCCCGTCTGGGTCGCCGCGCGCGCCGCCTGCTCGGCCGACTCGCCAGGGATCCGCGTCCCTTTCTGTTGAATGTGTTTTTCTCGACGACCCATCCACCCTTTGCTTCCGAATGGCCTTGGTATGTCCGTCACGCCGATCCCGCGTACCGCGGGGAATCACGTTTCGCGATGGCCCGGCTCAATGATCCTTTCGAGATCATCCGGCGACAGGGTGAGCCGCGCACGGAATTCGATCTCGATCAGATCGTCGATCTCTACGATGGCTGCGTGGCGCAGTTCGACCACGAGGTGGGACTGCTGCTCGCGGAACTGACGCGCTGCGGGCTCGCGGATAACACGTTGGTGCTGGTGTATTCCGATCACGGTATGGAGTTTTTCGAACACGATACATGGGGACAGGGCAATTCTGCGCTGGGCGAAGCCAGCCCGCGGATCCCCCTGATAATCAAGGACCCGCGGCATTCAGGGCGGGGCGTAATCAGCGAGCCCATTCGTTCGGTGGATGTGGCACCTACCCTCCTCGACCTTGTGGGCGATACCTCTGCGTTGCCGCGTGATGGCTACAACCTCGCGCGCTTCCTGCGCAGAGAAACTGCGCTGCCGCAGGCGGATGTCTTCAACGAGACAGGCCTATGGCTCACACGTCCTCCCGGACAGGCAGACGATCATCTCCACTATCCGGAGCTCTTCGAATTGCTGGAAGTTCCTGAACTGCAAGAAGGTAGCCTCGCAATCAAGCCCGAGTATGCGGCGATCGTCGTCGCCGCGAAGGACCGCATGATCAGGCGAGGGCGTTGGAAGCTGGTCATGCAACCCGCGACTGCCGGCTGTCGTGAAATGCTCTTCGATCTGGAGGCAGATCCTGACTGCCGCACCGATCTGGCGGCTAACCACCCGGAGCAGGTAGCCGAGTTGCGCGAAGCACTGGAAGCCTGGTGGCGCGGGTCGCCCTCAGCGGCTCAAGTATCCACAGCGAGCGCATCGATGCGGCCGGCCACGGACGCCCATCCGTAATCGCGTCTGGCGCGGGTCAGCGCTGCATCGCCAAGTGCGCGCCGCCGCTCAGGATCGCTTAGCAAGCTTGAAATCGCTTCCGCCACCGCGTGCTCCTCGGTCGCGTCGATCCGCAAGCCCGTCTCCCCATCGAGCACTGCATCTTCAGTGCCACCGGCACGTCCTGCGATGGCGGGTTTGCCACAGGCTGCAGCCTCCAGAAACACCATCCCGAAACCCTCTGTATCACCCGTGATTTCGCGGTTTGGCATGAGGAATATCTCGCAGGCGTTGTACCAGCGCGGCAGATCTTCAGCAGAAACTGCGCCCACCAGATGCACCCGATCAGCGACGCCGAGTTCAGCCGCAAGCGCAGACAGGTACTTTTCATCCTCACCAGTACCGACGATGACGTAATCGACCTCGACACCTCGCGCACGCAGGCATGCCAGTGCCCGGACGCTCATATCGAAGCCCTTGCGCCGGGACAGCCTGCCTACCGACAACAGACAGGGGCGGCTGCCGAGCCATGGATGTGTCGCGCGCAGGCTTTGCCAGTCGAGTCCGGGTTGGAAACGCTCGAGGGCGACACCCGGGTTGATGAGGGCGATTCGCGCTGCCGGAATGCCCATCCGGCAGAGCGTTTCACGCGTATAGCGACTGTTGGCGATGAGTCGGTCGCTCCGCCGGAGCACGCCACGCATGACGCGGTACTTCAGGCCGTCGCCCCAGGATGTGAGCTCTTCGCCGTGGACATAGACCACCACCGGGTGTCCCGTAAGTCTGGCGACGGCCAAGGCGACCGCACCCTCTGGCAAGGCCCGGCCGGCATGGAGGGCCGTGTAGCGATGTGTGAGCGCGAGTCGCAGCGTGCGTCCGAACAGGCGCAAATACATGAGAAGGGATTCAGGCCTGAGCCAGGATACACGCCGCAGATCGAGGCGATGGATCCGTGCCGGGTGAACCGCATCGTGCAGGAGGTCGCCGGGAACAGCCGCCGTGACCACGTCAGTGGCCTTGCCCCCGAGACGACGGTAAACCTCGTCAAACCATACGGCAGTCCCGCCGCGCGTCGGCAAGAAAAGCTCGGTAACCACGAGGTAGCGGTTCATCGTTAACCTCTCAAAATACCCATCAGCGTGCGCAGGCTCGCTCGCCCTGGGTTGCGCAGGCAATGTCTCGCGGCAGCACGTACCGCCTCACCCTGCAAACCCTCTCGCAGCAGGGCGTGCGCAAGATCCGATTCCGCACCTTCAAGACGCGCCCGTACACCCTTGCGGACTGAGGGAGGAAAGTTTGCGGCAAGCCTGGCGAGGTCGCGCAAGGTCCGTACGTTTTCTCGTTGCGCCGCTACCGGGTCGCGCCGGGTAACGCTGCCCGCATGCACCACATAAGCCGCCAAAGGCGCACATATCACGCCGATCCGCCGACTGCGGGCGACGAGGCGCGCCAACAGATGGACATCCTCGCAGACGCGAAATCCGACCGGATAGCCACCGAGTTCGAGAAAGGTCTGTCGCGGCAGGCTCAAGGTATGGGTGTCACCGAAGTGCCGGGTGACAAAGGCCGTGAAGTCCGTTTCCGTCATCACCGCGCGGTGCAAAGCGTCCGCGCGCGCGGTCAGCGTCCTGCCAAGCGGGGTGTTCACCATCGAGGTACCGGTCACTTGGAGCAGTGCATCGGTGTAATGGTAATCCCCGGTCAGAAAATCGAGCGTTGGATCCTCCGCCAACCAGCGCGCGTGCGCACCGAGTCGATCGGGGTAATAAATATCATCGGCATCAAGAAACGCGAGCCAGCGTCCCCGCGCGGCCTGCGCGCCCAGATTACGGGCAGCCGCCACGCCCCGATTCCCGGGTTGTGTCAGTGCACGGACACGTGCGCCGTAAGTCGCGATCACATCCGCCGTGTGATCCGTGGACGCGTCATCCACCACGATCACTTCCGGCGCCACGCCCTCCTGCGCCAGCACCGATTCAATTGCGCGCGCAAGCGTGGCCGCAGAGTTCCAGGCCGGGATGATGACCGAGAAAAAAGGTTCCGGACTTGTGCCAGGGCCGAGCATGGTCATCGCACTGCGCGCCCCATCAAGTCCAGGGCACCCAGAAGCCCGGAGTACCTTGCAAACCTGGCGAATCGCCGGATCTCGCGAATTCTCTGCAGAAAAACCGGGATTCGCGCGCGCAACGCTTGCGCCACCCAGGCGGGATCACGCTCCGCCAGCGCGGCGCCCAGCTGGACAGTCGACGTAAATCGGATATCGGAACAGCTGTGCCGGAGCTCTTCCAGAAATCTCCCAAGCTTGATCAGGCTGTCGGGCGCCGCGTCGGGGCCGACAAAATTGCCGCGATGAATTTCTATCAGGGCTGGACGCCCCCGCGCAAAACGATGTTTTGCCGCAGCCAGAGCGGCTCCAGGATGGTGGCCACGCGCAGGCTCGAAGTAGATGTCGCGCACCAGGCAGGTGAGTCCAGTTTCTGTGCGCTGTCCCGACAGGTATTGCCTGTCTATGCCG
>JBIKOF010000220.1:0-4245 GCA_044358205.1 Gammaproteobacteria bacterium
AACCCCACTCTCGTGCCGTGTTGGCATCCACCACATCACCGGTGAAGTAAAGCTGCGCCGCCCGCGACCAGCCAACGATACGCGGGAGCAACCAGGCGCCACCGTCACCGGGCAAGAGACCGATTTTCAGAAACGTCGCCCCGAATTTGGCAGATGCAGCAGAAAGACGGATGTCGCAGAGCGATGCAACGTCGCCGCCAAGACCGATTGCCGGGCCATTGATGGCGCCAACAATCGGCACCTCGATGCTCCACATGGCCTTGATGATGCCGTGGATACCGCTGCGGTAATGGTCCCGCAGCCGTAGGTTATCGACACCGAACTCGCCGGTGCGATCCCGCATGGCCTTGAGATCGCCCCCTGCAGAAAAGGCGCTGCCTGCACCGGTCATGATGACGCAGCGGATCTCGAAATCGTCGTTGACCCGCTTGGCCATGGCATGGAACTGCTCGCCGTCGCCCGCGAGCCCCAACGGATTGCGCTTTTCCGGACGATTGATGGTGACGCGGGCGATGTGCCCTTGTTTTTCGAACAACAGAAGATCATCGGACATGGACGGGTGCTCCCTCTGGTGGATGCCGGGTGTCGATCAAGCGGTGAGCCAGGCCCAGATCTGATCGCCGCCCTGATTCGCGGCGACCCGACCGAGGTACTCGCCCCATTCGCCATGCGCACCGAATTCGGCACGCCAGGACCACAGGCGGCGGGTCAAAAACTGAAGATCATATTCATAGGTGAAGCCAATTGCGCCGTGAACCTGATGCGACAGCCGGGTCAGCGGTTCAACTGCTTCACTGGCGCGGCATTTGGCCGCCGCAATTTCGAAGGCAGCATGCCGCCCGTCGCCCTGCATACCGCGCTGCTCGAGTGCCAGGCAGGCTGCCGTCACAATGGTATCCACCGAGCTCAACTGTCCGGCGAGTTCTGCAAGGTGATGTTGGATCGCTTGGAACTGCGAAAGCTTGCGACCGAACTGTTCGCGATCGGAGGTGTAGCGCACGCTCATCTCCAGCACCGCAGCAGCAGCGCCGGCAATCTGGGCGCTCCGGAGCAACGCCCCCAGCCATCGAATGCCGTCGGCAGGGAGCAATGGCCGTCCGCGTCCCAGCACAGAGGTCCCTTCGAAGATCACGGTGTCGCGCGGTTCGCGGGCAAGATTCGTTTCCGCGTCCACGCGGATCTTGTCGCGACCGATGAGTACCAATTCCGCGGTGTCGGTCAGACCCAGATACCAGTCGGCCTGGCGACCCCAGGGCACGCGACGAACGTGCGCCCGAACGCCATCGGCCCCGAGGCTGCTGGCGGGGAGAATCTCTGGCAGCAGACCTGCAACGCCTTCGGGCATGCTCAGGTCCGCGCGATCGCACAGATACCCCGCGAGCATCTGCTCGACGACGGGCAGCGGCACCGCATGGCGGCCGCACGCGCGCGCCACCACGAAAGCTTCGAGCCAGCCACCACCCATGCCATCCCGGGCCTCTGAAACCAGCACCTGCGGCAATCCAAGGTCTACTGCCGCAGACCACAGCTGGGCATCCCAAGGCTCGGCTTCGACGCGGGTGAGCAGTTCGCGGGTGACGGTGTCGGCGAAGAGGCGCGAGATGCTCTCGTCGAGAATTTTCTGTGCTTCGTTCATCAGCGTACTCCCAGGCCGCGCGCGATGATCCCGCGCAGAATTTCGAGGGTGCCACCCCGCAGTGAGAATGACGGGGCAAGCAGCATGAGATTGCCGAGGACCTGCTGATAATCGCTACCGGAGTCTCCGATACTCGGCTCCAGTGCCACCAGTTCTTGCGCAAGTCCAGGGAGGCGTTGTTCGAAGTGGCAGCCCAGATCCTTCACGATTGAAGCCTGCAGACCTGGGTCCTTGCCCTCGTTCAACATGCCCGCCACCGATAGCGACATGTTGCGCAAGGTCACAGCCCAGGCGATCTCCGCCCCGATCTTCGCAAGCGTGGCCGGGCTCGCACGGCCATCGAGTACCTTGATGAGTTCGGCCAGCAGTACGAAACACGAGAGGTAGCGTTCGGGTCCGCTGCGTTCGTAGGCTAGCTCGGCAGTGACCTGGTTCCAGCCCTCGCCTTCCTTGCCCAACAGCGCGTCTGCAGGCAGCAAAGCATCCACGAAAGCCACTTCGTTGAAATGACCTCGTCCGGTCAGGTCTCGAATCGGGCGGGGCGTGATGCCCTTCACGGTGCGCATATCGATGAGGAACTGGGACAGGCCTTTGTGCTTCGCATCGGGCGAGAAGTCCGTGCGAAACAAGGCGATCATGTGGGTCGCATTGTGGGCATTGGAGGTCCAGACCTTGGTCCCGTTGAGCAGCCAGCCATCAGCGACCTTTTCCGCCTTGCTCCTTACGGAAGCGAGATCCGACCCGGAGTTTGGTTCGCTCATCCCGATGGCAAAACACGCCTCTCCGGCGGTGATAGCGGGGATGATGGCTTTCTTCTGGGCCTCGGTGCCGAGCCGCGCGACCATCAGACCGCTTTGCCGGTCGGCCACCCAGTGATAGCCCACCGGTGCCCCTGCCGCGAGTGTTTCCTCGACCACCACATAGCGTTCGAGCGCGCTGCGGCCGTGTCCGCCGTACTCTTTGGGCAAGGTCATCCCGAGCCAGCCCTTGGCACCTAATTTTCGACTGAACGCGGCATCAGTGCCGTCCCAGGTGTTACTGCGCACGACCGGGCGGTAGGCGCCCAGTTCCTCGCGCAGGAAGGCGCGTACTTCCTCGCGCAGCGGTGTCAGTGAGGCGGGGAGTTCGTAGTGTGGAAACCGCAGGTTTTCGATGTTCATGATTTACCTCGCGCCCGCCTTGAGGGCATAGGTCCAGGCAATGTCGGCAAGCTCGCGCACCAGATCGGCATTGCGCGGCGCATCTGCGCTCGCCGCGGTGCCTTCCTCGACGCGCTTGATGATGCCTTGATAGATACAGGCCAGTCGCCAGACGGTATAGGCCGTATAGAACTCGAGGTGCGGAATACCGCCACGGCCCGTTAGCGCGCAGTAGCGCTCGATGTATTGCTCGAGGGTTGGGATCCCAAGTGCCGGCAGATCGAGCCCCCCAAGGTTGCTCACCTTTTCTCCCATGCCTGGTAACAGCCACGGCAGCAGGTGGTAGGTGAAGTCCCCGAGCGGATGGCCGAGGGTCGAGAGCTCCCAGTCCAGTACCGCCACGACGCGCGGCTCGGTGGGATGCATGATCATGTTGTCCATGCGGTAGTCGCCGTGCACCAGCGTTGTTTCGTCATTGGTCGGCACGTTGGCTGGCAGCCAGACATTGAGTCGATCCATCGCCGGGATTTTTTCGGTTTCCGACACGACGTAGGTCTTGCCCCAGCGCGTGATCTGCCGGGCGAAGTAATCGGTGGGCTTGCCGAAATCCTCGAGGCCCAACGCCCGGTAGTCCAGCTGCTGCATCTTCGCCAGAGTCGAGACCATGGAATCGTAAATGGCGCCACGTTCCTCGCGGCTCATGCCCGGCAGGCTCATCTCCCAGAGCACGCGACCCTCGACCATCTCCATGACGTAGAAAGTCGTGCCGATGACGCTCGGGTCTTCGCACAGGACGAATGGGCGGGGCACTGGAAAACCTGCGCCGTGCAGGGCCTTGATCACGCGATATTCGCGGTCGACGGCGTGCGCGGAGGGGAGAAGGGGCCCCGGTGGTTTTCGCCGCAGTACGTAGTTGCGAGTGGGTGTTACCAACTGGTAGGTCGGGTTGGATTGACCTCCTTTGAAACGCTTCAGGCTGAGCGGTCCCGCGTAATCCGGAATTTGTTTTTTGAGATAGGTCTCCAGACTCGCGACGTCGAGCTGCAGATGCGCTTCGACCTCTTTGGTCCCCGAGAAAATGTCCTGGCGAGAGTTGCTCATGCGCAATTACCGTTCTGGTGTGTTCAGGTGGGGCCCGCGACAATGCCACGGTCGTGAAGTCCGGCGATTTCTCCGTCGGTCAGGCCGAGGATGCCGGAAAGGATCTCGTCGGTGTGCTCGCCAAGACGCGGTGCACGGCGCGCAGGCGCCCGGTCGACAGCGCCGAAGCTGGCCGGAACCCCTGGCACGGGGTAGGTGCCGATATCCGGGTGCTCCACAAGGTGATAGATGGGGTTGGCCGGCGTGACGTCCGGATCGTGGTCGATGAGTTCGGTGAGGGTCTGGTACTTGCCCCAGCACACCCCGGCTGCATCGAAGGCGCTGGCTATCTCGGCGAGGCTCCGTGCCGCGAGCCAGGGTTCAAGGACT
>JBIKOF010000221.1:0-4236 GCA_044358205.1 Gammaproteobacteria bacterium
CGACCGAGACAACCAATCCTCTAGCCGACAAACCGGACGCCATCACAGCCGGGGCGGCACTTTTTACGCAGATGAATTGCGATGGTTGCCACGGGATTGGCGCGCCCGGCTGGGTGGGCCCCAGCTTGGTCGATGGACGCTGGCGCTTTGGGGAAGATGACTCCGCGCTTTTCCAGTCGATCAGCGAAGGTCGCCCGCATGGCATGCCCGCCTATGGCGCTTTGCTCGCCGAGTCTGGGATCTGGGAAATCATCAGCTACCTGCGCAGCCTGCCCAAACCCAGAGACGTCCCAACGCTGCATTGGCCGCGCGAGCGATGATCGACCCGACACAGACCGATATACTCGGGTAACACGACCCCCGACCTACCCCCAAGGAGATCTGCCATGCCGCTCGAAATCAAAAAAGGCATCAAGGAAATGGTGGCCGAAGCCAATGCCGCCATCGAAACTGTCAGCGTGGAGCAGGCTCGTGCGCTGCACGGCACGGCGGGTATCACCTTCATCGATTTGCGCGACCCACGAGAACTGTGGCGAGACGGCGGCGTGCCGGGTGCGGTGAACGTCACTCGCGGCATGCTGGAATTCTGGATCGATCCGCAGAGTCCCTACTTCAAGGACTTCTTCGCCTCCGGCAACAAGTTCGTATTCTTCTGTGCGGGCGGGATGCGTTCGGCGCTGGCAGCCAAGACCGCCCAGGACATGGGACTTACCCCCGTGTGCCACATCGAGGGGGGCTTCGGCGCCTGGAAGAAATCCGGTGCGCCGGTTGAACCGGTGGATCCCAAAACCGGCGGCTGAAGCGCCACCCTCTGCAAACCTGATGTCCACTCACTGAACAACCGGGTGCTGTCGTGATCGAAGAAGCCCTGATCATCCTCGGCATCCTGGTGGGCGTGGTGGTACTCCTCGCCTTTCAGGATTTTCTGGTGGCCTTTGTCAGCTTTGCCTTTGGGCTCAGCATGGGCATCCTCATCGGCGGAGATGGCACACGCGGCGTCATGGTGGGTGTTCCCTGCGGGCTGCTGACGATGCTGCTGGGCTTTCGCTACAACAGTTGGCGTGCGCGACGTCGGGCGGCCGCTGCTACCGCGGCACGCGCGGCGGCCAAGGCCGAGCGCAACAAGGCCAAGGCCGCCTGAACGCCCGGTTTAGAAGCGCCAGAGCAAAGCGGCACGAACTCCGCTTTCGTCATAGGACTGGTTCTCGCGGGTGATAGGCGAGTACAGCGCCGAGAGGTTGACGTTGGTATCGCCATAATCTGTGTAGCGATACTCGACGCGTGCGGCGATGGGCCCAAAGTCGTGCTCCACGCCGGCACCGACGGTCCAGCCCAGCTCCCAGTTGTCCTGCGTGACCTTGGTTGGCTCACCGGGTGCGAACCCACAGTTGCCCACGCAACCATAGCTCCGTTCTACATCGGCGATTGCGAGCCCGCCCGTGGCATAGACGAGGGTCCGCTTCTCATTGAACAGCATGCCGGCACGTGGGCGTACGGTGAAGGCCCAGTCGGCTTCAAATTCTGTTGGGTCGACGTAACCATTGTTGGCCACCGACGTCGGCACACCATTGAGGTACTGCACGGATGTTTCATCCATGTCGCGGTACTCTGCATCCACTTCCAGACCGGCGAGGAAGCGCTCGCCGAGCACGCGGTCGTATCCGGCCACCAGGCCAAAGGCTCCGCCTTCGGGTTCGAGCCGCTGCGAATAACGGCCCATCGCGCCAATCGGTGTTTCGTACCCTTCCTCGGTGCCGCCGACGTACCCGCCGGTCAGACCAAGGTGCAAGCCGCGCTCACCCACGGGGGCGGCATCAGCCACGGCAGAAAACAGAATGGCGGCGGAGATCAGACAAGTCTTGTGGTACATCAGTGCCTCGTGGGAAATGAGAAAAGCGCGGTCAGCGCGGAGCGTTATCGGCTGCGAGCAGGGAAACTCGAGTCCTGAGAAATCGCGGATGGCTGCGTAAAAGCCGCCTCTGCATCAGGGCGGCGGGACGAGCATCGGCCAGAGCGGGTGGGCCGCGAAGCCGCGCCCGCAGGTGGGTAAAGCGGGGGATTCAAAACTCGCGCTGGTAGTGCCAGTCCGGATCGACCATGAGCAACCGATGACGTGCTCCCGGCGCATGCAGATCGTGCGTCGGGTAACCCGCATCTTCTTGATAAAGCGCGCAGCGTCCGCCCTCAATCGGCACTAAGCGTGGCACGAAATGCTGGACGGGCGCGCTGCCCAGATGGCCGAACAGCGCTGCCGTATCGCGCCACGCCTGAAAGCGCAGCAGGGTGACGAAAGTGGGGGCCGGAAGCACCATCTCACCGCGTTGGCGCAAGGCCAGCGCGTCCCCGGGAGTTGCCCAGCGGTGAGCAACGATTTCGGAGTTGTCGATGGCGACGGGCGCGTCCTGTTCGAGAGGCGCGGCAAAAAACCAGGTCGCAAAGCGCTTGGGCAGATCGACAGGCGTGGTCCAGTGGGAGAAGAAATGCATGCGCGATGGGGAGAGCGAGACACCGGCCTCTTCCTGCGCTTCGCGCGCCGCCGCCTCGCGGGCGACTTCAAGCTCATCGGCTTCGTCGTGGATGCGATCGGCGGCATCTACCCGCCCGCCGGGGAACACCCATGCACCGCCGTGAAACGCGATTTTTTCGTTGCGCTGGACCAGCAGAATTTCTAGCCCCTGCGCACCGTCACGCACAATGACCACCGAGGCGGCAGGTTTGGCGGGGGCTATAGCAGACGCTTCCATACCGGAAGTGTAGTGCGGGGAGCCGGAGGCGTCACGCGATGCCCCGGCCCCGCAAACGTTCTCAGCGATAGTGCGGCATGACCTCGCGGCCAAAGCGCTCCAGTACCCGCTTGCACTCATCGATGGGCAGGTAGCCCTGATCGCCCTGCCAGATGAAATATTCGGGATTACAGGTTTCCACCAGCAAATCCATTTCTCGGCGGACGTCGTCCGGGCTGCCCACCAGGGTGAAGTGCGCCTGTTCGAAGCGTTCCATGCGGACTTCGGACAGCGGCAGCAACTGCCCCGGATATTTGATGTCGTCCTCCGGCAGACGGAAAGCATCGGTGAAGCCGAAGGCATGGGCCCAGCCCGGCCAGCCCGTGCCCATCAGCCCGCGCATCGCAAGATCGCGCGCCTGTTCCTTGTTGTCGGCCACGTAGACGCCACGGAATACGCCGATGTTTTCGCCCAGCGCCAGATTACGTCCCGCCTTGCGCGCTTCGTCCACATGCGCCTCGGCGAACTTGCGCAGTATCGGCGGATCGGCCGTGAGCATGGTTGGCACCAGGCCCTCACGCGCTGCCCAGCGGATGGTCGCCTCGCTTTGTGAGAAGGCCTGGACCAGCTGCGGATGGGGTCTTTGATAAGGTTTGGGCACGACATTCAGCGCCTGGATATACCCGTTGTCATCGATTTCGCCGGGCGCCCCGTAACGCTTCGTCCAATCCTTCGCCGGCCACGGTGTGCCCGTGTCGTAGGGGAACGGGTATTGGAAATGCTTGCCCTTATAGCGAAAGGATTCATCGGCCCAGGCGAGCTTGAGGATTTCGAAAATCTCCTGAAACGCTTCGCGATTGATGGCATCCGTATCGGGTGCGCCATCCTTGCCGTGCATGTCTGAAGCTGCCACGTGGAGCTTCTGCGCCATCTGGTTCAACCAGCGCGTTTGATAGCCACGCGCGAAACCAGCAATGGTTCTGCCCTTGCAGATCTGATCCAGCCACGCGATTTCCAGTGCAAGCCGCAAGGGGTCCCAACCAGCCAGTACGTAGCCAATGGGGCCTGCCTTGATGCGCTTGGTGTTATTGATGACATGCTGGGTGAGCAGGGGCAGGCTGCCCATCTCGCCCCCTTCGGTGTGCAGATGGTGTTCCGGGTAGCACACGGCCTCAAATCCCAGGTCTTCTGCCATCTGCGAGAGCTCGACTATCTCCTCCAGCATCTTCTGAAAGAAATCGGTGCGCGCGGCGATCGGCCGCAGATCCTCACGTTCCTGCATCGTGGCGGGAATCGCTGGATAGAAGAAAAACATGAACTTCATGGTGCCTCCCCATCAGCCCCTCACGTGGGACTGGTTATTTTGTGCCAAGTGTCGACACTTGGCCGGCACGCGCCCATGATGAAATGTGCAAGAATCTTGACATCCTGTGCCAAGGACGTGGTTTTTTGAAATCTGCCCTACCCCGCCGATCCGCCTCCCCCGCCGCACACCGATACCTGTTTGGCAGCG
>JBIKOF010000223.1:0-4235 GCA_044358205.1 Gammaproteobacteria bacterium
CCTTGCCAGATTACATAGCTTGCCGCCCAGCCCCGGAATTTTTATAAGGGGCCGATCCGGTACACTCGAACGCGCCGTCATCGCCCGAGCCACAACCGCAATTCGGAGTTCTGCGAAACTATCGTCCGATGAACGCTCAGCCCTGCTGAGATTTGTGACCCAGGAATTCGACCGACTTGCTCCCGCGGAGGGATACCGATTGGTGCACGGAGATCTGCACGGGCTCAACATCATCGTCGCGCCTCCCGGTCAGATTTTCTTCATCGATATGGAAAGTGTCGGCGGAGGTTTACCTCTTCTGGAGCTCGCGCATGTCCTGCTGAACTTGTTTGGCAAGCGCAACGCAAACCTGAAAGTGTTTTTTCTGCGCAACTATCTCTCGCGCGTCTCTCCGACGGCCCGCGTGATGTGGCACCAGAATGGAACCGCACTGCTGATGTTCGCGCGGCTGGTCATGGCATGGCGTCGCCACCGCCGATCGGTGGTGCTGCAACGTCGAGGAGATCGAACGGGTGCGGCGGAAGCCGCACACTTCCACGAACGTTTTCTGGCGGACTCACTGCTGCATCTGCATCGGCTGCATCGCGCAGCGGAAAAACGCCAAGGGCTGCTCGCACAGAAGCTTCAAGCAACCACTATAAAATCTCCCGCACCAGGTGTCTGAGCGCCCATCGGGATGATAGCGACTGGCAGAAGATTCGCCGACGCGCTTCCAGTGGGCGCGTAAGAGAGCAGATCCGTCGTCGGGTTATAGAGAAGATAATCGTCGGCATCGAGGGGCGCGACCCCAACGTGGTAGTTTCCGGCACCCAAGGTAACCCCTATCAGCGTGCCGGTAAGCGCAGTAAAAATATCGTCATCCAGCACTATCTTGTCCACGCCAGACACGAAATCGGCGATCCTGTCCCGATTCGCCAGTGACAACCTGGTATCGAACACGAATGTATCCGCGCCCCCGAGTCCGTTGAGTAAATCCTGACCCAGTCCGCCTCGCAGAACGTTGGCACCGTCATTTCCGGTAAGCGTGTCTGCCCGAGAAGAGCCCGTCAAATTCTCGACTTCCTGCAGGATGTCCAGTCCGGAGCCGCCGGTGTTTTGCGCAATGGAAAGGCGCAGGTCGATGGTGACACCGGTGAGTCCGGCAACCCCGAAGAGATAGGACACTGTATCCACGCCTGCGCCGCCGGAGAGTTCATTGTCTCCCGCACCCGCAAACAGAGTGTTGGCTGAGTCATTGCCTTTTAAGTCGGCGGCTCCGGCCAGAAAAATCCGTCCATTCTCGACGAAATCGGGCAGGTTCAAATCAGAAAGGTAGGAATTGATCTGATCGACGCCCTGTACATTCGCTTCCTCCACCACATCATCTTGTTGAGCAACGATATAGAGGTCGTTGCCTGCGCCCCCCCGCATAACGTCTGAGCCAGGCCCACCGTTGAGCACGTCATCACCGGCCAGGCCAGCGAGAATATCGTTACCTCGGCCTCCACTCAGAGTGTTGGAGACACTGTTTCCAGTAATGACATCCGCTCCCGCGCCACCGATCGCATTCTCGATGGTGACTCCCTTCGCGATCGCCAGATTATCGCGCCCGTCGTAGGTCCCGGACGGTAGCGGCGCGTCAAACCAGGAGGGGAGATCGAGCGCAGCGCGCTTCTGGGCGTCAGTCCGGCGCAACGCAATAGAGCTATAGCTGCCAGCGCGCAGGTCTACGAGACAGGGCAGGATCTGCTTAGCCAGATCGAGCGTGTCGATACCCCCAGCATCCCAGAGGGTTTCGAGAATTTCGGGGTTGCGGGCCCAGGTATAGGTGTCGTTGCCGGTGCGGGTGGTCATGTTCGCGCCGTAGAGATGCTGCAGAGCCTCGATGTCTAGGGGCATCAAGGTGCTGGGTCGGAGCGCTTCCCAGAAATAGGTGTACGAGGCTTGAGTGCCCTCGACAGTAATGATGTTGGTGTTTGGGGCGAAGGTGTAGGACATGACCGTGCGGCGCTCGTTGTCCAATGCCAGAGGGAGCACGAATCCGTTCTGGACGACCTCGAAGGGATGCCTCAAACCGAGTCCATGGCCAATCTCGTGTAGGAGCGTTGCGTATCCGTTGCGCCCAGGTAGCCAATCGACCGCAACCCAACCAACAGCTGCATTGAGCCAGACATCCCCGGACAGGTCTGACTCGGTGACTGAGGAAATCACATTGTTGGAGGTGGAGTACACGTAGGAGGGCACAAAGGCGAAGCCGCCCTGGCTCGGGCTCTGTGCTGACATTCCGAAAGTGAACTGGCCGATACCCAGAACCTCTTGAAAGCTCACGCCAACCATCGAGGCGATAGAGGCAAGCGCCTGCTGCACGGCGGTTCTCTCGATGTTATCGAAAGAACGCACCCCCACTTCCTGATGATAGGGGGGGCTGGCCGAAAGAAAGCTGTAGGAAAGGGCCACAGACATCCCGATTCCGCCGGGATTATCGGCCGGGCTTCCGATCGCGGCCGGAAAATTCCAGCGGGCAGTCGGAAACCCGTTTCGGACGTAGAGCAAGGCATCCAGCGCATTGGTGGTGGTCGGCATCTCTGGACTCCTTTCGGCTAAAAAACTGGAGGGCAGTTCGATAGCGGCCTCGATTGTCCCAACATTAGGTCCAGCCTTACCATTGATTCAATTGGGGTGGCGGGGAATCGCATGAAACTTGGGATGCTTTTCACAGGAGCGGAACCGATCGATACGCTGGTGGCGCTTGGTAGCGCCGCCGAAAGCGCCGGCTTCGATGCCTTGAGGATGGTCGAGGCCTACCGCAGCGCCTGGGTGCCGCTGACTGCCCTGGCGAGTGCGACCAGCCGTGTCGACCTTGGCCCCTGGGTGCTAAACGCCTACGCCCGCAGCCCATTCATGACCGGCTTGAGCGCACTCGATTTCAACGATTTCTGTGAGGGGCGACTGACCCTGGGACTGGGGGGCGGAAATCGCGTCATCAACGAAGAGTGGCAGGGAATTCCGCATGAGGCGGTGCTGACACGAATCTTCGAACAAACGGAGATCCTGCGTCGAATGGCGAATGCCCCGGCCGGGTCGCTGGTCGAGTTTAAAGGGAAGATTCACAGCATCCGGTGGCGGGCTATCCACCCACCCCGTCCCTTCCCGATTTTCCTCGCCGCGATCTTTCCCGCCATGCTCCGGGTGGCCGCTAAACATGCCGATGGAATTGCAGGCGGCGCGACCCTCTCTGCTGAGTTCCTGCAAAGCAAGCTGCAGACTTCCGCTGCGAAGCACGCTGCGGATGCGGGGCGTGATCCTTCATCGCTGCGTTGGAAGGCCGTCCACTTTGCAGCCGTGCACGAGGACGAGCGCATCGCCCATGCTGCAGTACGCGCAGCCATCGCCGGTCTGTTTCACCCCTTGCCGCATCCCTACTATGCGTGGACGCTGCGCGAGCAGGGATTCGGTACTGTGGTGGATGCGCTCGAAAGGGATGCGGGAATTCTGTCGATGGAAAGTCTCCAGAGACACATCCCACTGGAACTCATCCAAAGCTGTTGTCTGGCCGGCACAGAAGAGACCTGCCGCCGCCGCATCGAAGATTACGCGCCGCTGCTGGAAGAATTGCTGCTCATCGATGCGCTGCCCGTCGAACATCGTGGAAACGTGCTGAGCACGCTGTTCCGGTTACCTGCGGCACGCGCGTAGCCGGCGTGAGCCGCGCCGGAGCGTCCCTGCTCCGGCTGGCGCCAAGGGCCCCGGATTTTTTCCGGGGCCAGCACACTTAACTTCCGATCACCCCACCGTCGGTGCGGCGGATAACCACGGTTGAGGGGCGAGGACGCGCCCCGTTGCCGAACGGCCAACTGCTGATGCTGGACGGATTGGCATTCGTGGGGGCACCCAAAGTGTTATTCCAGAAATTGGTCGACTCCCCCGGGTGCTGGATGTTCACGAACATGGTCTTCATGTCCGGCGTCATCACCACGCCGGTAACCTCGCATCCGCGTGGCCCGGTCAGGAAGCGCTTGATTTCCCCTGTGGCCGGGTTCGCAGCAAGCATTTGGTTGTTCTTGATGCCATCGTACTTCCGGTCGGAGCGGTTCTGCGAAGAATTCGAGATATCCGTCTGAATCCAGAGGATGCCTCGCGGATCGAACCACAGACCGTCTGGAGATCCGAAGGCTGGCTGCTCTGCGGGAACAGCCGCGTCATACGCCGGATCACCCGCGACCATGTAGATGTCCCAGTTGAGCTTGGTGTCGTCA
>JBIKOF010000222.1:0-4235 GCA_044358205.1 Gammaproteobacteria bacterium
ATTCGACATGCTGTTCGGGCCCGCCTACAAGGGGATCCCGCTCGGTGCCGCCGTATCCATCGCGCTCGCTGCCCACCACGATCGCGATGTGCCATTCTGCTTCAATCGCAAGGAAGCCAAGGACCATGGCGAGGGCGGCATGACACTAGGCGCGCCACTCAAGGGCCGCGTGATGATTGTGGATGATGTGATTTCCGCCGGGACCTCGGTGAACGAATCGGTGGCGCTGATCCGGGCCGCCGGCGCAGAACCCGCCGGCGTAGTGATTTCGGTCGATCGCCAGGAGCGGGGGCAGGAAGGCAACCAGTCCGCGGCCCAGGAGGTGCAGGCCCGCCACGGGATCCCCGTGGTGAGCATCGTGGGTCTGGACGACATCGTGGCCTGGCTGGAGGCCAGCGGCGACGCGACCGAGATAGCGGCCATCAAGGCCTACCGCGCCGAGTACGGCGCACGGGCAACGGGCTGAAACATTCAGGTCATGACGCTTCGGCCGCTATTCCCGGTTATGACCTCTCCTAAACCCACAGCTCGGCATGCGGCTTCATTTCGCGCGAGACACGTGATGCTCGTGCTGCTACTGGGTGCTGCGCCGGGGGCTGACGCAGTCATCAAATGCTGGACCAACAGCGACGGGGTGAAGGAGTGCGGTAATGCCGTGCCGGCGGAGTACGCGCAGCAGGGCCACGAGGTCAAAAGCGAGGGGGGCATGCTGCTTTCGCGCCAACCACCCGCACGGTCGGTGGATGAAATTACCGCTGAGCGTCTGGCGCGTGAGGCGCGCGACGCCGAAGCCGCGCGACGCAAGGCGGAAGAAGACGCCCGCCTGGCCGAGGACCGGATGCTCATCGATACCTTCGACACCGAAGACGATTTGCTGCTCGCCCGGGACGGCCAGATCAGTACGCTGGAAGCGCAGGTGCGAATGGCGAGGGGGATGGTGGAGAAACTCGAGAAAACGCTGGCCGACATGGTGGCGCGAGCAGCGCAGATCGAGCGCAGCGGTCAGACCCTACCGGACGACCTTGCACGCAACGTGGCCCTCACGCAACGCCAGATTGCCGAACAGCAGGACGTTATCGCCGCACGACGCGCCGAGCAGGACGCCGTGCGCGCGAGTTTCGCGCGCGATCTGACACGTTTCCGTGAACTGAGAGGCAGTGCGCCGGAATAAGCACCGGCGCGAACGATCTCCCGCTCAGCGGCGCTCGATGAGGGTGCCAATGCCGGAATCGGTAAACAACTCGAGCAGCACCGCATGAGGGATACGCCCGTCGATGATATGGGCGCGTTTCACACCCGCCCGTACCGCATCGATGATTGAATCCATCTTCGGCAGCATTCCGCCGCTGATGGTGCCATCCGCCATCAGCCGCTCGACCTCATCAGTATCCAGACCCGTGAGCAGTTTGCCTTGCTTGTCCAGCAGGCCCGCGATGTTTGTAAGCATGATGAGCTTCTCGGCCTGCATGACCTCCGCCACCTTACCCGCCACGAGATCGGCATTGATGTTGTAGGACGCACCCTCGGGTCCCACGCCAATCGGGGCGATGACCGGAATGAAATCGCCATGCGTGAGAAAATCCAGCACGGAACGATCGATGCGGGTCACTTCACCGACATGTCCCAAATCGATGATCTCCGGGGCGTCCAACGCCTCGCGGCGCCGCGTGAGGGTGAGCTTGTGGGCATGGATGAGCGGGCCATCCTTACCGGACAGGCCGATGGCGCGGCCTCCGTGTGAATTGATGAGACTCACGATTTCCTTGTTCACCAAGCCGCCCAGCACCATCTCGACCACATCCATGGTCTCGGCATCGGTAACCCGCATGCCCTCCACGAAGCGACTCTCCTTGCCGAGGCGCTCGAGCAGGGAGCCGATCTGCGGGCCACCGCCATGGACCACGATGGGATGGATCCCCACCAGTTTCATCAGCACCATGTCCCGGGCAAAACCCTGCTTCAGCACTTCCTCGGTCATGGCGTTGCCGCCGTACTTCACGACGATGCACTTGCCCTGATAGCGCTGGATGTAGGGTAGGGCTTCGGTGAGTACGTGCGCGATGTTGAGCGCTTGGGAAGAATCAAGAGCCATCGGAATCCTCAGAAGGGCAATTCGAGCGAAGCTTCGACCGCGAGCAGCCATAGACGGAAGCGCTGCTGAACATCCTTGAGTGCGGCTTCGTCATCGCCTTCGAAACGTAAGGTCAGGCAGGGCGTGGTATTGGAGGGACGGATGAGGCCCCAGCCGCGTGCAAAATCCACCCGGATGCCGTCGATATCAGTGAGCACGCCGTCCGGAAAATCGAGCGCAGTCCGCAGGCGCTGCATGAAGGCACGGTGCGCAGATTCAGGCATCGGCAGGCGCAACTCAGGTGTGCTGTGCGCCGCGGGGAGTCCACCAAAGAGCTCGGTGGAGCCCATGCCGCGCGCCACCAGAATCTCGGCGATGCGCGCGGCGCCGTAGATGGCATCGTCGAACCCATACCAGCGATCGCGGAAGAAAAGATGGCCACTCAAATCGCCGGCCAGCAGTGCACCTTCCTCCTGCATGCGCTGCTTGATAAGCGAGTGTCCTGAGCGAGCCATCACCGGTTCGCCCCCATGTTCGCGGATGAAGCGGGCCAGCAGATGCGAGCACTTCACGTCATAGACAATCGGGGTGCGGGGATGGCGAGCCAGAATCTCGCGTGCGAACAGCATGAGCTGGCGATCGGGCCACAGAATGCCGCCCGCACTATCGACCACCCCGAGACGGTCACCGTCACCATCGAAGGCAAATCCGATGTCGGCGCCTTCATGTTTCACCATGGCAATGAGATCGGCCAAGTTGGCGGGTTGGCTGGGATCGGGGTGGTGATTGGGAAAATCGGCGTCGACATCGCAAAACAGCTCGATGACATCGTGGCCGAGGGCACGCAGCACATCCGGGGCGATGAGACCAGGCACTGCGTTACCGCAGTCCACCACGATGCGCAGTGGCGTACCCAGGCAGACCGGAATGTCCTCGCTGACCCGACGGATATAGTCGCCAAGGATTTCGATGGTCTGGTACTGCCCCGCCTGACCTTCCGTCCAGGCGCCCTTCTCGATGCGGGCCCGGATCGCCTGAATGGCATCGCCCGCCAGCGTCTCGCCATCGAGCACCAGCTTCAGGCCGTTGTACTCGGGCGGGTTGTGACTGCCCGTAATCATTACCCCCGTGCGGGTGGCGAGATAATGGGTGGCGAAGTAAAGCACCGGCGAAGGCGCAAGCCCGATGTCGATCACATCCCGGCCAGCCGCGCGCAGCCCCTCTATCAATGCGTCACACAGGACGGGGCTGGAGCCGCGGCCGTCCCGCGCCACCACCACGGTCTGCTGGCCACGCGCGCCCGCCTCGGCGCCGAAGGCAAGACCGATCAGGCGGGCAGCAGCAGGATTGAGGCTGCGACCGACCACCCCGCGAATGTCGTAGCTGCGAAACAGCCCCGGATCGATTTGGCCCGGCGAGGGTGCCGGCACAGGGGGCGTGTCAGGCGGCGTGGCCACGAAATCGCTGGCCTTGAGCATGACCGTGCTTTCGCTCACTGACGAGGGCTTGGCGGGTGACGCCGCGAGTGCGGTCGGCATGCTGCGCGCACTCGGGCGCCCCTCGCGGACCGCGTCCGGCAATAGTCCTTCGATGGCCGGTAATTCACCCGCCATCACGCCGCGGATTGCGCCCTGGTAGACCGTGGGGCTGATGGGCACACGGCGGCGCAGGGTGCGCACCTGAAACCCAAGCAAGCCCACCAGTAGAACCCCGAGCGTGGGCAGAATTATCAGGCGCAGATAGTCGAAGCGAATGCGCAGATCAGGGGGTTCCACGGTGAGCTGCCAGGGGGTGCCTGCCACGGGCACCGCAAAGGTGTTCGGCGCGCCGCTGCGCAAGCTGCCAACCGCTGCGATGACCAGCGCAGGGGCGCCAGCAACAGGCTGGGTGAGGCTGACCGCAGCTGCCTGCTGATCGGCAAGCAACGCCTGCAGTTGTGTGCGCAGGGGCGCAGCCGCCAAGGCGAGGTGGACGAAGCCGATGGTGTCCCCGTTAGGCGGGACCTTGCGTGCCACCGCGAAGTGCTCGCCGGGCGTGCCCGGAAACATCAGCTCCGCACCCGGTGGTTTCGCCCCCCGCTCGGCATTCAGCAGCAGTTCGAGCGAGGCATAGGTGAACGGGGGGCTGGCGTCCGGATCGATCTTCATCTGGCCCCGGCGGACGA